>JAVVFP010000182.1:0-6415 GCA_032250495.1 Bacteroidota bacterium
GGGGAAGACGCCGTCGCGCTGCAGGAACTCGTTGTCGGCCTCGAGGGCGTCGAGGGCCTCGGCGAGGTTACGCGGGAGGAAGTGCAGGTCCTTGTTGTCGAAGACGTTTTCGTCGTAGGGACCGAAGCCCTCCTTGCGGGGATCGATTTTGTTGACAATGCCGTCGATGCCGGCCATGAGCATGGCGGCCAGCATGAGGTAGGGGTTCGCGGTGGCGTCCGAGGGACGGTATTCCATGCGCGTCTCCTGGGGGTCGTAGACGTAACGCGGAATACGTACGCAGCTCGAGCGGTTGGCCTGGCTGTAGGTCAGTGCCACCGGGGCCTCGAAGCCGGGCACCAGGCGCTTGAAGCTGTTGGTGCTCGGATTGGTGAAGGCCGCGAGCGCGGCGGCGTGCTTGAGCAGTCCGCCGATGTAATACAGGCCGAGCTCACTGAAGTTGGCGTACTGGCCCTTCTCGTAGAATATGTTCTTCCCGTTTTTCGTCAGGTACTGGTGCACGTGCAGTCCGCTGCCCGCCTGCTGGTACATGGGCTTGGGCATGAAGGTGACTTCCAGTCCCTGCTCGTCGGCCTGGCTGAAGAGGATGTACTTGGCCAGCATGATGCTGTCTGCGGTCTGCAGCAGCGGCTGGAAAAGCATTTCGATTTCCTGCTGTCCGCGCTCGCCGACTTCGTGATGATGATACTTGACGGGAATGCCCGCCTGCTCGAGCAGCCGGCAGCTCTCGTCGCGGTAGTCGTCGTAGAGGTCGAAAGGACTGCAGGCGTGATAAGCGTTCTGGAAGAATTCTTCCTCGTGTTCGATCTTGTAATAGGACGCCGAAGTGCGGGTATCGAATTCCACGTTGCTGAATATGTAATACTCGAGTTCCGGTCCCCAGTGCGTCCCGTCGGCGATGTCCAGCTTTCTCAGAAGCTCCTCGGCCTGCGCGGCCACCCAGCGCACGTCCTGCGGGAAACGCGAGCGCGCTTCGTCGGTCAGGAAGACGTTGGTGAAGCAGGTCAGCATCGGCCGGTCGCGGAACAGGTCGATCTGCACCGTGCTCAGGTCGGGCTTCTGCACCATGTCGCTGTTCTCCACCTTGGCGAAGCCGAAACTGGAGCCGTCGAAGCCCACACCCTGGTCCATGAGCTGCGTGATCGTTCCCTCACGGATGGGCAGGGTGATGTGATGCAGGCGACCGACGAGGTCGAGTGTCTTGAGATCGATGAATTCGATCTGATGTGCTTTGATAAGTTCTTCCACGTGCTTGATTTCTTCAGTCATGTACGCTCCAGTCATTTTGCGAAACATCGCCCCGGCACGTTGCGGCCAAAGGGATATTAAACTACGCAATTACAGCTGTATTCCCAAGACGGATAGACGATTCTCGTCATTCCTCACGATAAACACACGCCCGTCAACCCCGGGGAGGGCGGACGGGCGCAATATGTGTTTTCGCTCCGGCGGCAGTCGAAAGGAGGGACGGGTCAAACCACCCAGTTGCCGTCGCGCATGATGACTTCCTCGCGTCCGTCGGGGTAGGTCAGCAGGGCTTCCTTGACCACGATATCGGGCTGCAGGGAGTCGACGTACACGCGATCGATGTGCACGACTTTTTTCGGATCGTTGAAGGATTTCGGGGAAACGATACCACCGAAATGCTCGCTGCGCCCGAAGGCCACGTGCATGCCCAGCTTTTCGTCCATGAGCAGACTGCCGACCGCCGTGCAGCCGAAGTCGCCGAGAACACCGTGTCCCAGTTCCGCGATGTTGCCGTACGCCGGCTCGGCCTCGAGCGCGGCCTTCTCCTTTGCGGAGGCCTCGCCCTCGGTGAGGATTTCCACGGCGCGGTTTTCCACGACGCGGTAGACGACGATTTCGTCGCCGAATTGCACGGGCACTTCGCCCTGCGTGCCGCTGGGATCGCCCTCGATTTCTCCCTCGTACGGGACGATGTAGGTTTCGCCGGAGGGCAGGTTGCCCACGATTTTATCCTCGTGGAACATGCCCGAACTCGGGGTGGCCGTGCGGTGACGCAGGTCGCAGTCCAGCACATATTCCTTTCCCCGCGCAGTGAATGTGAGCTTCTCACGCACGGCCTCGTCGAGCCGCGTCTTGATGCTCATGATGCGCTCATGCACCTTGCCGTAATCCAGGCTCAGCGCCGGGAGCATTTCGAGGATGAAACCCGGCATGGTTGTGCCGCGGAAATCGTACTGCCGCGCGAGCATCTTGCAGGGAGCGGTGGCAGAAAACTCCGTCGGCGCGATGATCAGGTCGGTCTCCGCCATCACGTCCCCGAGCGGAACGGCCATGCCCTCGGCCTGCAATGTGGCGGCGTTCAGGTCGCCGGGATTCCCGCCCCAGTGATACAGCGTATCCGGGAGGTCGTTGTTGTTGCTGCCCACATTCGGATAGTAGTATATCTGCAGACGCTCGAGTCCCATGTCGTGCTTGAAGGCGATCGCGCGCATCCACCAGTTATAGGCCATCACGCGGCGGTCGCGCCACTTCGGATTATCGGGGACGGCCGCGTCGGGTACGTCGGCGATGATGGTGAGCACACGGTCGCTCTCCCGCGGCTTGAATACGGTAAGAAATAACTGTTTCAGTTCTTCGGTGGATAGTTCTTTCATGACGCTGCCGTGATCTGGTGATGTGTATACCGTAAACTGAAAGATGCGAGAAATCGGGCAAACTCAAAAATCCACCGCGCGTGCCGCAAGCGCCCAAGCGCGCCGCAGGCGCCCACACGCGCCGGAGGCACGCACGCGCGTTCCGCGTCAGCGGAACGCCCCCGCAGCTTGGGAACAGTACGGTGTGAATCCGCAGGTACGATGCTCAGAAAAACGCCTTCACTTCCGCCCGCGCGATATGAATCGTATCCCGATCCCCTTCGGCGCGGCCGAGATAGGAGAGCGTGGCCTGCATGAATTCGGTGAGACGGTAGTCGAAATTGAGGCGCCAGACCCAGCTCTGTCCCTCCACGCGTCCATCGGTGAGTTCGAAGGGTGCGCGATCGACCTCGGTGTCGAGCGTGACGGTGCTGCGCTCGATTTCCACGCGCAGGCGGCCGGGACCGGGGAAGCTGGTCACCGAGCGCAGCGTGAGCGCGGTGATGTCCGCCTGCACGGGCGTTTCGGGGTGACTGTCCGTGGCGGACTTGCTGTCGACCACGAAGCCGATTTCCAGGTTTTTCCAGGGACGGTAGGAGAGGTCCGCCACGAGATTCGAGGAGACGATGTCCCGCGCCCGGCTGCTGAACGCCGTGGCGAGCACTTCGTCGTCGAGCAGAATGATGTCGGTCTGCAGCCCGATTTCCCGCACGAGCTGCGTCTTGATGCGCAGTGAACGCTCGCGCCGGTAGCTTCGCTCGCTCACCAGGGCGTACTGGCTGAAGCCGCGGCGCTCGTCGAAGCGCAGGCGAAGGGAGAAGTCCTGAGCCCGCTCGAAGAGAAAGACATCCTGCCGGAAATTCTGATAGCCGCGTATGGTCGTCGAATCGTCGAGAAAGCGCGAAAGACGCAGCAGGTAAATGTCCGACGTCCTGCTTTCCTCGCTTTTTTCTTCGATGCGCACGAAGGATTCCGTGGAAAGCGCCCGCAGCGCGCCGGTCCAGAACGAGGTGGACATGCGGGGAAGGAAGCGCTCGGGCCGCAGGCGCAGGCGCAGGCTGGTCTTGAGATCGATGACGGGGAACAGTTCGTCAGTGGGCAGCGTCAGCAGCACGTAATCCCCCTCGTAGCGCGTGAGTTCGAACTCCTCCTCGTCCTGCACACCATTGCCGTTGAGGTCGCCGAGATACTCGTAGTTGCCCTGCCCGTACGGTACGTTGAGGAAGACGCGCTGCAGGCGCGAGGTGCGCTCGGTGGAGACCTCGTAGAGCAGGTCGGTCTGCACGCCGCCGTTCAGCGGCGTATAGCGTGTCTGCGCCCTGGTGAGCAGGGTCTGCAGGTCCTTGCGTCCCCGCGCGCGGAACTGCTCGCTGTACCGTCGGTCGCGCACCGTGACGCTGATTTCGGAGTTCAGGTTGTTCCAGGGACGCAGCTGCCAGCCGTAGATCTGCAGGATGTCGGTGGACTGCCGCGCGAGCGTGCCCCCGTCGAGCGCGTCCTCGATGCGCACGCCCACGTCGGCGCTGAAGGTCATGTTCCAGAGGGAAGGAAAGAGCACACCGGGACGCACGTCCACGAAGGACAGGCTTTCCGGGCGCAATGTGTCCGTTCCCGAAGCGCGGGATTCCCGGTGCTCCTGTTCGAAACGCAAGCGCGGAGTGAGCAGTCCCGCGCGGTACTCCGCCGTGCCGCGCTGCCGCAGCCAGCTGCCGCGTATGCCCGAAGCGCCGTCGTCGCTGTCGATATGCTCGATCGCGTAGTCCAGCGCCGGCAGTCCGCTGTCCGACGCCGCGGGGGTGATGGCAAGTCCCCCGTCGAGGCGCAGGGAGGAAAAACCGCCACGGGAAATGCTGCCCGCACCGGCTGCGATGCGCGTATGCCGCCAGGGCGACCACCCGGCACGTCCCTCCGTCATGCGTTCACGTGCGACGGTGGGGGAGCTGATATCCCATTTCCGGTTGAACTCGATATCCTTGATGCGGTCCACGGGCTGAAAACGGGCGTCCACGTCGCGGTAGCGCAGCGACAGGTCGAAGTCCCCGAAGCGCCGCGTCTTCGGTTTCCACGACGCGCCCAGGTTGTACGCGGCGCCGGTGTTGTCGTCGTCGTCGCGGTCGGAGAAGCGGTTGCGGTCGAGATCGCTGACACCGAGTTCGCCCTGCAGCTGCAGGTCGTTGCGCGGACGCGCCCGAAGGCGCAGGTCCAGCAGCTGGTGGAGGCGCGGCAGGGGCAGCAGGCGCAGGGGCGCGTAATCCCCGCCCCCGATTCCCGCGAACACGAAGGTACCCACCGTCTGTCGCCGGTAGTCCCCCTGTCCCTGTCCCACGAAGGAAAAGGACAGCACGTACGTGGCGCTGTCACTGCCCGGCGCGTAGCGGTAGAAGGAAAATGCTTCACCCGCGATGGTGCTGTCCACGCGCAGATACTGTCCCGCTCCCGCGCCGCGGGCGGTGTCGTAGCCCACGTAGGTGACGCCGCTGCGGGAGGCGGACTGCGCGTCGTCGCCGGCGGCGGAGAGCACGTCGCGGTCCGCGTCGCTGAAGTCGAGGTCGATGGGACTCCCCTCGTCGTCGGCTTCCCGTATGTAGCGTGCGCCGACGGTGAGTCGCTCGTCGAACAGCGCCGTTTCCATGTCGGTGGTGATCATGCTGCGTACGTACTCCCGTTCCGCGTACTCGTAATCCACCGTGATGCGTGAATAACTGGTAATGAGGCGGTTGGGCGTGAAGGTGATTTCCCCGTTCGCGTACTCGATCACGTAGTCGTTGCGTTCGCCACGCGTCATCGGTACCCCGTCCACATACACATGTTCGGTACCGGCAAGGACGAGGATGGGCTGCTCCCCGTTGCGTCCCGTCAGACGGTATGGTCCCTGCACGCCGTCGATGCCGTTGAACTGCATGCTGTGATAGCTGCCGTTGAGGGAAGCGTAGGACACGGCCGCGCGGGTGGCGCCGGATGCCGCCTCGCCGAGCACGCCGGAGAGCTTGCGGCTGTAGCGGCCGAACTCGGTATCGGTGTAACTGAGCGGGAAATCGCCGAGCGTGGCGGACATCCCGTTGCCCGCGATGTTGATGTACACGCGGTCGAGTTCCTGTATCGTGCGTGTGTTGCCCTCGGGTTGAATGGGCGTATTCTCATCGGTCAGCGCGCCGGTCACGGTGATG
Source organism: Bacteroidota bacterium (assembly GCA_032250495.1). Lineage (GTDB taxonomy): Bacteria > Bacteroidota > Ignavibacteria > SZUA-365 > SZUA-365 > BM516. The sequence continues at coordinate 5,768 of JAVVFP010000182.1, forward strand.
TCCTCGGAGAGTTTGCCGGCGAGCTGCAGGCGGAAACCACTGTTGATACTCAGGTCGCGGTTGCTGCCCACGGTGAAGCCGCGTCCGATATACCCGCTTTTCTGCAGTTCGCTGCCGAAAATGCTCTCCATGTTCAGCGGTTGCGAGGGGGCGGCGACCTGCAGGCTTCCTCCCGTAGCGCTGTCGGTTATCGGTACGAGGCGGCGGAGGCGGTATTCGAGCGGAAGCTGTAGAGGAAGCGTCGTGTATTGCACCGCGACGGTGGCGATGCTGTCGGCCAGGAGCGAGGGACGGAGGAAGAGCTGTCCCGCGGGTCCGTCGAGCGCAACCAACGCCGTCACCTCCCGCGCCGCAGGAGTGAGCAGCGTCACGCGCAGGCCGTCCCGCTGCACGAAGCGGTGCGGGAGGTGCAGGGTGTCCCCGCGCCGCAGCTGCAGCGTATCGGCATGCCGCAGCCACAGGGGGCCGTTTTCCTGCGCCCGGAGGTGTCCGGCCGTGAGGATGAGCAGCGTGATGAAGAGAATTATGCGGGAATGCACCGTAGACGACTGTTTTTGCCGTGGAAACAGGGCAAAATAGACGCGGGGGGAGGGAAAAGCAATGAAATCAGCCGTCCGCAGAGAAATCGGCACTGAAGGCTCGCATCAG
>JAVVFP010000183.1:0-6370 GCA_032250495.1 Bacteroidota bacterium
TACTCCACCAGCGGCGGCCTGTACGAGGGCGACACCGTCACCGCCATTGTCATCGACGCGGAAGGTAACACCTCGGAATTCTCGCGTCCACGCGCCGTCACACCGGGCGACGTGTATGAAGAGGTCAGCACGGAAATCGCCGAAGAGCACAGGATCATCAGTGATCCCAGCGCGGTGATCGCATCGACGCTGCAGGATGCAAACACCGGCACGATCACTTTTACCATCGACGTGGCGAAGGACTGCTGGACCATCATGGAAATCTTCACCGAGCAGAACGAACTGGTGCACACGCTGGTCAATCGCTGGCTCGCTGCGGGACGACACACGGTGCGGTGGGACGGCACGAACTGGAAGGGCAGCACGGTGCCGCCGGGCAGCTACACGTGCCGACTCGAGGCCGGTGGCGTACGCCAGACCAAGACCCTGGCGCGCCGCGTCTCCGGTGCCTCTCAGTAAATGTCCACTTCCAGTTTGAGCACGCGGTAGGCGAGCGTGATGTCCAACAGCGCGAAAATCACGCCGACGGCGGCGGAGAGCAGTCCCGCCATGAACACCCACACCGCCAGCGTGGCCGCGTCGAGGCCGAAAAACAGTCCTGCCCCCAGCAGCAGTGAAGACAGAATGTACGCGATCACCCCGATCCAGAGAAATATCAGGGAGCGCCGCAGGTAATTCGCGCGCGTGAGCAGAGCGGGAATCTGCCGCATGACGCTTTCGAAACGGAGCGCATCGACATATTCGCGATCGATTCCTTCGGGATCCGCGAGTTTTTTGCGCTTTTCGTCGTTGAGTCCGCGAATGCGATTGATAACGATGGCATAGCGGTTGTTGAGTCCGAGAAGCAGCAATCCGCAGGCCGATATCATCAATGCGGGAGTGAGAATGGCCTGAATGGTCTGCTGGGCGATGGGTGTAGTAAATTCCTGCATGGCGATCAATTACATCATGTGTTGGGGATCGACGTCCACGGTGACGTGAACGGATCGTGTTTTTACGTTCCGGAGATAATATTCCTCCGCTTTCGCGAGTGCAGCTCCCAGGCGGGTGCCGTCGCTGTCGCGGGTTTTCTCGATGCGGAGGAGCAGCTGGAAGCGATAGCGCCGGTTGATGCGGCTGAGCATCGCGGGTTGCGGGGGGTGCATGGCAAAGAAGCGCTCGCCACGGCCGAGCGCGGTGTGATAGAGTTTCGCCGCATCCTGCACGGCCTCTTCGTTTTCACCGGAAAACGTGAGCAGCACGAGGCGTGAGAAGGGCGGGTAATACAGTTCCCTGCGGCTCTGCAATTCGTCCTGCATGAAACCGGTATAATCGTTCGCGGCCACGCGGCGGAACACCGGGTGTTCGATGCGCTGCGCCTGCAGTACCACGGTTCCGGGCCTGCTGCCGCGTCCCGCGCGTCCTGCCACCTGCGTGAGCAGCTGCGCGGTGCGCTCGGTGGCGCGGAAATCCGGCAGGCGCAGCGACTGTTCCGCCGCGACGATGCCGACGAGCGTGACGCGGTCGAAATCGAGTCCCTTGGCCACCATCTGCGTGCCGAGCAGCACGTCGGCCTCGCCCTCCCCGAAGGTGGTCAGCATCATGTCGTGCGCGCCGCGGCGGCGCGTCGTGTCGGAGTCCATGCGCAGGATGCGGGCCTCCGGGAGGGCCTCCTGCAGGTCCTCCTCCACGCGCTGCGTGCCGCTGCCGAGCAGGTCGAGATCGGTGCCGCCGCAGGTGGGACAGATGACGGGGGCCTTTTCCGCGGCGCCGCAGTAGTGGCAGCGCAGCAGTCCGCGATCCTTGTGATAGGTCAGCGTGATGCTGCAGTTCTCACATTCCCCCACGTAACCGCAGTCGCGGCATTCCATCTGCGGGGCGAAGCCGCGGCGATTGTGCAGGATGATGCCGGCCTCACCGGCTGCCATGCGCTGCCGGATCCCTTCAAGCAGCGTCTCGGAAAACGCCCCGCGCATGCGCTGCTTGCGCCGCTCCTCCCCGATGTCCACGAAAACGAAATGCGGCAGGGCGGCCCCGTCGATGCGCTCCTTGAGCGTGAGGAAGCGGTACTTCCCGTTCACCGCGTTATACCAGCTTTCCGCCGACGGCGTGGCCGAACCGAGCAGCACAGGGACGCGTTCGAACCATCCCCGCAGCATGGCGACGTCGCGTCCATGATAGCGCGGCGCGGTGTCGGACTGCTTGTAACTGCCCTCCTGTTCCTCGTCGACGACGATGAGTCCGAGCTTTCCGAGAGGAGCGAACACGGCGGAACGCACGCCGACCACGATGCGGTACTCCCCGGCCAGCGTCAGCCGCCAGGCGTCGTAGCGCTCGCCGACGGACATGCGGCTGTGCATGACGGCGACGTCGCTGCCGAAGGCCTGGCGGAAACGGTAGACGAATTGCGGGGTGAGCGAAATTTCCGGGACGAGGACAAGGGCGTTTTTCCCCTTCCCGAGCACATGCTGTATGGCCTCGATGTACACCTGCGTTTTCCCGCTGCCGGTGACGCCGTAGAGCAGCAGACCGGCGTGCTTCTCTTCATCCACTGCCGCCGTCACTGCGGTGAGCACCTCCCGCTGTGCCGGTGTGAGCGTGATATCCTTCTTTTTCTCCGCGTAGCGCAGCTGCCACTCGCGCGTAACCTCCTCCTCGAGTATTTCGACGATGTCCTTTTCCTCCAGCGCGCGCACCTGCGCCGAGGACGCGCGCGCCTCCTTCGCCAGTGCGGCCATGGACACCGTGCGCGCGCCCGCCTGGTAATGCTTCCAGAGCGTGGCGACGATGTTGACCTGCTTCGGTGCACGGCGCTCCATGATGTCCATGAGTTCCATCACCTTCTCGCCCCGGTTCCACGGCGGCAGCAGACGTGCGACGAGTACGGTCTTGGGACGGGCGACCGGACGGTCGATCACCGATTCGACCTGCACGATGCCTTCCATGAACAGGTCGCGCAGCTGGGCGCTGATACTCTTGACGTCCACCAGCTTGCGCAATTCCGCTTCCGTCATCACCGCACCGGTACGCAGGGCGTCGACGATGGCGGCCCTGGTTTTCGAGCGGCCCACCACGCGCGCGATCTCCTCTTCATCGTCGCTCTGCAGTGACACATGCCGTTCGCTGTCCACATCCATTCCCTGCGGCAGCGCCGCCTTGAGCGCCTCACCGAGTCCGCAATGATAATAGTGATGCACCCAGTCGCAGAGCGCCTGCACCTGCGGCGTGATCACCGGTTCGGCATCGAGCTGCTGCTGCACGACTTTCACCGCGAAATCCGGCATGACCCCATGCGTGCGGATGACAAAGCCCATCGCAAGGCGCCGCCCCAGCGGCACCATCACGCGCATGCCGGGTTCGAGACCCTGCAGTCCCTCAGGGACGGCATAGGTCAGCGTGTCCTTCGGCACACTGGGAACGGCGATATCTGCGTACAGTCGTTTGCTCATGACAGGCGGCCGCGGCCATGCCGCGGATCAGACAAAGATACGGGATTCGCGGCGATTCTGCTGTTTCCCTTGCCACGGACGCTTCGACAATTCTTGCCGGAGAGTCGACAAAAGCTGCACCGTGGCAGCGCGCGTGGAGAGATAATTGCGGAAAACAGCGAATATCTCCCGGGTTTCACTTTTGGCACGGTTGTGGATGCTACATGTGCAGAACAGCAAATACGCACCCAATCATTTTTCCAGGAGTACTGTCATGAAACGCATTCTTTCCCTCGCGGCGCTCGTCGCTTTCGCACTCACACTCACCGTCATCAACACGCAGGACAGCTACGCCCAGGGCAAGCCCGCGGGCAAGGGCTTCGTCGACGCCAACGGCGACGGCTACAACGACAACGCGGCCGACGAAGACGGCGACGGCATCCCCAATGGACGTGACGCGGACTATACCGGGACGGTTTCCGGCCGTGGTTTCGTGGACGCGGACGGTGACGGCATCAACGACAACGCACCGGACCATGACGGCGACGGCATCCCCAATGGACAGGATGAGGACTTCGAAGGTCGCACGGGCATGGGCAGCAAGGGTTCGCGCGGACTCCGTGGCGGACAAGGCACCGGTGAAGGAACGGGAACTGGCACCGGCGAATGTGACGAGACCGGCCCCAAGGGCAAAGGCCGTCGCGGCAAGTAAAGCGCATTCCACGGGGTGAGCAAGCACTCCCCTGAGATAACCTCTCATGCGAAAAGGGCACCCCCCATCGGGGTGCCCTTTTTTTGTTCTTTCTTCGATCGTTGTCAGCGATTGCGCCAGTCCAGTTCTGGATCGGGCTCGTTCGCGAGCACTTCCTCTATGCGCAGCATGACGTCGTCATCGAGTTTCACGGCCATGTCGAGCGCCTTCATGTTCTCGCGCACCTGTTCGGGACGCGAAGCGCCGGTGATCACCGTGCTGACGTCCGGGTTCATCAGGCACCAGGCGAGGGCGAGCTGCGGAAGCGTGCCACCGAGTTCGTCGGCGATTTCCTGCAGCTTCCGCACCGTCGCGAGCTTCTCATCCCAGCCCGCGCCCATCAGGCGTTTGCGCAGCCATTCGTACTCCGGCAGTGAGAGGCGGCTGCCTTCGGGCACGCCGTCGTTGTATTTGCCGGTGAGCAGTCCTGACGCCAGCGGACTCCATATCGTCGTCCCCAGTCCGATGTCGCTGTACAGGCGTTCGTACTCGACTTCCACGCGCTCGCGCGTGAGCATGTTGTACTGCGGTTGCTCCATCACCGGGGGTATCAGGTGTTCGCGGCGCGCAAAATCGTAGGCCTCGCGGATGCGCTCGGCGCTCCATTCGCTGGTACCCCAGTACAGCGCCTTGCCCTGCTGTATGAGCAGATTCATCGCCCAGACCGTTTCCTCGATCGGGGTGTAGATGTCCGGGCGATGGCAGAACAGCAGGTCCACGTAATCGGTCTGCATGCGCCGCAGCGACGCGTCCGTGCCCTCGATGATATGCTTGCGCGAGAGTCCGCGGTCGTTCGGTCCATCGCCGCCCCAGAAAATCTTTGTCGACAGCACGAGGTCCGAGCGCTTCCAGCCGACCTTCTTGATGATGTTTCCCATCATGGTTTCCGACTGTCCCGCGGCATAGGCCTCGGCGTTGTCGAAGAAATTCACGCCCGCGTCATAGGCCTCCACCATGCACGCTTCCGCCGCCGCCTCGTCCACCTGGTCCCCGAAGGTCACCCAGGATCCGAAGGACAGCGCCGAAAGCTGCAGACCGGTCATTCCCAGAAAACGATATTCCATGCCATGCTCCTGTATTTCATGTGCAACAGTTTCATCCCGGAGAGCGCGCGGAACGGCATAGCCGCCCCGTCGCCCGCGCATGTTTTCCTGCGGTAAGGACAAGATAGGAAAACCCGCCCTGTCCTGCGAACCGCGAACTACGGCAGCGGCGGAATTTCCCCCGGCGCCTCATTGCCCGCGTCGAGCACGACGCGCCACTGCTGGTCGGCCTGCCGCTTCCAGATGGTGACGTAATACCCGTAGGTGTGGGTGGTTTCTCCGCTTTCGTCGGTGCGCGCGAAGGTGTAGCGTCCGTGGGTGTAACCCAGTTCGCCGGACGCCGCGGCATCGGCGAACAGCGGTTTCCAGGTCAGCTGCGTGCTGCGCGGCGCATCGCCTTCCTCCTGCAGCATGCGGGCGAAATCGTCGCGCGAGCGCGGATATCCCTGCTGCGGCAGGGCGCGTCCGTCGTCGGCGATATAGTGATGAAATGCCGCCACTGAACCCTCGCGATCGGACATGGCGGAGAAGGCGCTGTCGACGGCCATGAGTTCCGCCTTGCTTTCTTCCAGGTCCACGGGCTGAAACTCCTGCTGCTGCGTGCAGGCCGCCGCGATGAGCAGTCCCGCGATGAATATAATAGTACGCATGATACCTCCTGCTGTTCAGCGGGGCAGTTTCCCGAACACTTTCCACAGCCAGCGGTGGAAGCCGTGAATGCCTTTGACGGGTTCGGAGAACATCAGCACGCATTCGCCCGCGACGACATCGATGTCCTGCTCACGGCAGTACGTCACGGCCTCGTCGGACTGCGCGCCCTGCTGCATCCACACCCGCGTGATGCCGGCCGCCTTCGCCTCGCGGACGAGCTTCTCGGTCTGCTCCGGCTTGACGACGAGCACGAGTCCCCCGACGCCCCCGGGCAAATCCCGGAGCGACGGCACGCAGCGGACGCCGTCCACTTCCTCCGCCTCCGGGTGCACGGGATGCATGGCGTAGCCCCTGCCCCGCAGTTCCTTCATGATGCTGTTGCCGAATTTCTTCCCGCTGCGCGACACCCCCGCGATCGCCAGCGTGCGCTCTGCGAGGAACGCGTCGATGCTCTGTTTGTTCGTCATGGAGATTCTCCAGGCGCTGGTAATGCGAATCGAATTCCATAAAAAGATAGA
>JAVVFP010000184.1:0-6363 GCA_032250495.1 Bacteroidota bacterium
CAGAATGGAAAGTCGTCACGAAACGTGCTCCTGGGGAAGACGAACGGCGCGCCATGGTGTTTGCATGGCTGGTTTGCAAACATGTGAAGTCAAACGCCATCGTCTACACCGACGCTGAAAGAACGCTCGGCATTGGTGCGGGACAGATGTCGCGGGTCGACTCCGCGGCGATCGCTGCGATGAAGGCAGCCAACGCGCAACTTTCACTGGACGGTTCGGTCATGGCCTCGGATGCGTTTTTCCCCTTTGCGGACGGACTGCTCGAAGCGGTCAGAGCGGGGGTGACCGCGGTGATACAGCCGGGCGGCTCGGTGCGCGACGACGAAGTGATCGCAGCCGCGGACGCACATGGCATCGCGATGATTTTTACCGGTACCAGACATTTCAAGCATTGACGAAAATCGAGCACTTATGGGCCTGTTCAGTCTCTTCGCAAACGACATCGCCATTGACCTCGGCACCGCCAACACCCTGATCTGGGTCAAGGGAAAGGGAGTGGTTCTCAGTGAACCCTCCATCGTCGCATTTGATAAAAACACAAAGAAGATCATCGCCATCGGAAACGACGCGCGCGAGATGCAGGGAAAGACCCACCGCGACCTCCAGGTCGTGCGTCCGATGCGCGACGGCGTCATCGCGGATTTCGAGATCGCCGAAGGCATGCTCCGCGCTTTTATCAAAAAGATCATGAACAGCTGGATACCCAGTCGTCGCATCGTGATCTCCGTCCCGAGCGGTATCACCGAGGTCGAAAAACGCGCCGTGCGCGACGCAGCCGAGCATGCCGGCGCCAAGGAAGTCTATCTCGTCGCGGAGCCCATGGCTGCCGCGATCGGTATCGGCCTGTCAGTCGACGCCCCGGTCGGCGATATGATCATCGACATCGGCGGCGGAACGACGGAAATCGCGGTGATCGCCCTTTCCGGCATCGTGCAGGAGGAATCGATTCGCATCGCGGGTGATGAACTGAACAGCGCCATCATGCAGCATTTCAAGAAAAGCCATAACCTCCTCATCGGTGAGCGGACGGCTGAAATCATCAAGTGCGAGGTCGGCAGCGCCGTTCCGCTCAAGCAGGAACTCGTCGTACGCGTGAAGGGCCGCGACCTGGTCGGCGGTCTTCCCACAACGGTGGAGGCCTCGAGCGTGGAAATTCGAGAGGCTCTGCACGAATCGATTTCGGCCATCGTGGAAGCGGTGAAGACGACACTCGAACACACTCCGCCAGAACTCGCCGCCGACATCCTCGACCGGGGTATCATGTTGACGGGCGGGGGCGCGCTGCTCAAGGGCCTCGATGCGCGTATCCGCAAGGAAACGAATCTCCCTGTGCACGTTGCCGAAGATCCCCTCACCGCCGTCGCGCGCGGTACGGGGGCCATCATGGAGAATCTCCATCATTACGGCAACGTGATCATGAAGGGCAAGAAGTACTGATCCAGGAAACTGCGAGTGATGTGCTGTGCAATTTCTCTACGGCGTATTCCGCGTCTTTCGCGACTACATCATCCTGACCGTGCTCTCCGCACTGTCCCTGCTGCTTATCGCCAATAGCGACAGTGCTCCCATCCAGGTGCTCCGGTCCTTCAGCATCATCGCCTTCGCCTCGCTGCAGTCTTCGACGACCTGGGCGGTCGGCATGTTTTCCGCCGACCGGGATGCCGCGAAACTGCGCGATGTCAACGTCGCGCTCATGGAGGAAGTCATGCAGCTACGGCAGCTCCGCCAGGAGAACCTCGAGCTGCGGAGAAAAATTGGTTTCCGCGAGCGCAGTTCCTATACCTTGCTCCCGGCGGAAATCGTGGGGAAATCCCTTTCGCTCGGACAGCACATGATCACGCTGGACGCGGGAAGCGACGACAGTGTCGCGGTCAACATGCCCGTCATCAACGAGAACGGTCTCGTGGGAAAAGTCATTGCGACATCCGGAAGCTATGCCATCGCCCAGTTGGCCCTGCATCGCGACTTCCGCGCCACCGCGAAAGTCAAACGCTCGCGCATCGACGGCATCATCGCCTGGGAGGAGGGCGACGACCTCATATTGAAAAACGTGGACAAGACAGCGGATGTTCTTCCCGGGGATACCATTGTCACCTCGGAATACAGCAACATCTATCCCTCGGAACTGATGATCGGTGTGGTGCGATCGATCGGATCGGGTGGCGGCGGACAGTTCAGCCACATCGTCGTCGAACCCCGCGTGCACTTCGCGTCGCTGGAACGCGTATTTGTCATCCGCTACCGCAGCGACCCGGAACGCAGCCGCATCGAACGCGCGGTCTTTCCCCCGGAGAAACAGTAACATGCGCCCGGAACTTCGCATACATCTCTGGTACGCCGGCATGATGCTCACACTCGTGCTGCTGCAGGTGAGCTTTGTCCCTCTGATCGCCATGGGCGGTGTCCTCCCCTCGTTTCCCCTCATCGGGCTCACGTTCATCGCGCTGCGTGAAGGCGCGACACCGGGCATGCTCTATGCCTTCCCGTCAGGACTGATGGTGGACCTCTACATGGGAGAAGTGGTGGGAATATCCTCCCTCGCCCTTGTCGCCGGCGCATTCACGATCGGTTTGTTTTACGACGCGGAGAAGTCGGCCCGCATCATACGCAGTCCGCGTGCCGTCGCGCTGGCATTTCTCGCCGCCGCCGTCTATGGCCTGTTTTACGTGTTCGCCTACTTTCAGAGCCTGTCATTCAACCTCGTCGATACTCTCCTGCACCACGTCCTCGCCTCCGCGCTGTACACGGCGGTCTTGAGCACGATTCCTGTCTTGATTCTGGCGCGGACAGGTTCGAGATTGAAGGTTTGAGAAAGGAGTAGCATGGAACGCAGTTCCTTCGCCAGCCGAAAACGTGCTTACACCATGGGAGCGATCTTCCTCATCCTGATCGGCATCCTGCTCTTCCGCATGTACGAGCTGCAGTTCGTACAATTCGACTCCTTCCGCACGCAGGCAGAAAAGCAATCGATACACCAGATCTCCAAGGATCCACTTCGCGGCCTGATCTACGACCGGGACGGCAACCTCATCGTCGGCAACAACCCGAGTTATACGCTGACTGTCACGCCGTTCAAATTCGACTGGAGCAGCCTGCCGCTGCTCGTTCGCATGTTCCAGGTCGACTCGAACGTCGTACGCTACCGCGTCAGTCGCGCCGGCATGCATTCATTCGAACCGGTCAAAATCGCACGCGATTTGACTTTTCGCCAGCTCTCCCTGCTCGAGGAAAACCGCACACTGCTGCCGGGTGTCAACTACATCGTCGAGAGCAGACGCATCTATACGATGAAACCCCGGATGGCCCACCTGCTCGGGTACACGAAGGAAATCTCTCCCCGCCTGCTCAAGAACCTCGGTGACTACTATCAGCCGGGCGACATCGTGGGATTCAACGGTATCGAGGCGGAATACGAGGATGTGCTCCGCGGTCGTAAGGGGTACGGTTATCACACGGTGAACGCGCTCGGGAAAGTCGTCGAGAGTTTCGATCACGGACGATCGGACATTCCCGCCGAAGAGGGCCGGGACCTGATCCTCTCGATCGACATGGACCTGCAGGATTACGGGGAGCGGCTCATGAAAGGCAGACGCGGTGCCATCGTCGCGCTCGATCCCCGGAACGGCGAAGTACTCGCGTTCGTCAGCGCCCCGGATTATGATCTGCGCGATTTTTCCGGCCGCATCCCGGTGGACGTCTGGAGCACCCTGCGCGATGATCCCGCTTCCCCGCTCTACAACCGCTGCTCCATGGCCGCCTATCCCCCGGGGTCGACATTCAAAATGCTCGTGGCGGCTGCCGCGCTGGAAGAAAACATCATCGACATCAACACGCGCATCCAATGTCCGGGATCCTACATGCTCGCCGGCCAGGAGTTCGGTTGTCACGGCGCCCACGGAGACATCAACGTGGTTTCCGCGATCGAACACTCATGCAACGTCTTCTTTTATCGCCTGATCTTCAAGCTCGGTTTTGATAATCTGAAGAAGTACGGGACCATGTTCCATTTCGGTCAGAAAACCGGCCTGGACATAAGCAACGAGAACAGTGGCATCCTGCCAACCGAGGAGTACTACAACAAGCGATACGGGACTCGATGGAACATCGGGTACCTGGTGAACCTCGGCATCGGCCAGGGGGAAATCAACACAACGCCACTGCAGATGGCCGCGTATACCGCTGCCATCGCCAATGGCGGGACGTATTACGCGCCGCATGCGGTACGCGCCACTTGCGCGGACATTGATGGCGAAGCGGAACACCTTCCCGTCCGTTCCGAGAAACTGGCGATGAGTCCGGCCGTGCTCGAAATCATACAGCGCGGGATGTATCGCGCCGTCAACGGGTCGGGCACCGGGTATGCGGCTCGCGTCGCGGGTACGCGTGTCGCCGGGAAAACGGGAACCGCGGAGAATCCACCCAACCCGGATCACGCCTGGTTCGTGGGGTATGCCCCGTTCGACGATCCGCGGATCGCCGTGGCGGTCATCGTCGAAAACGGAGGGTTCGGTGGCACTACGGCCGCACCCATCGCCGGTGCCATCATTCGTCGCGCCCTGTTCGGAACACCGACGTATGTGCCGCAGGAAATCGACAGCAGTGCGCAGCAGCCGATCGCGATCCCGGTCGAAGCCTCCGCGCATGCGGAACTGGAGGACTGATGGTATCGCGATTCCTCTCCGACCTGCTGCGCAAAATCGACCTCGGCATTCTCCTCCCCGTCCTTCTCCTCGTCGGAGCCGGACTGATTTCTCTCTACAGTGCGACGCACGACGCCGCCATCTTTGTCAAGTTCCAGAAGCAGATATTCTGGTCTATTCTCGGATTGCTTTCCGTCGTTCTCATTCTTCTCTCGCCGCCGAGATTTTTTCATTACAGCGCGTACCTCATTTACGGTTTCGCCATCATCCTCCTCCTGCTCGTGCTCCTCTTCGGCAAGACCGTCGCCGGCAACGCCGGGTGGTTCGGCATCGGCAGCTACGGCATACAGCCCTCGGAGTTCGCGAAAGTCGCCGCCATACTCGCACTCGCACGCTTCCTGAGCGACAGCACGACGAGCATGAATTCGTTCACCGATCTGCTCAAGGCAATCGGCATTGTCGCACTCCCCTGGCTGCTCATTCTGCTGCAGCCGGACTTCGGAACGGGCCTGGTGTACTGGGCGATATTTCTCGCGATGATTTTCTGGGCGGGCGCGGAAATGCTCCTTCTGCTGACTCTCCTCTCCCCCATTCTGGTCATCATCCTGTCCATCATCGACATCTGGTATTTCCTCGGGGCCGCCGTCGTCGTTTCCTCGCTGTTTTACATTTACAAACGCAATCTCGGCGTCGCCCTGATGTTCCTGGCCATCAATCTCAGCATCGGCTTCGGCGTCCAATATCTTTACGATCATCTTCCCGCCTACCAGAAGGCCCGCATCGCCGTGTACTTCGACCCGACCGAGGCACCCCTCAGCGCAGGATGGAACGTCATTCAATCCAAGGTCGCCATAGGGTCCGGCGGACTCTCCGGCCGGGGCTACCTGCAGGGCTCACAGACACAGCTTCGTTTCGTGCCCGAACAGTGGACAGACTTCATATTCTGCGTCCCGGCAGAAGAGTTCGGCTTTATCGGTGGGAGCATCATTCTGCTCCTCTTCACCCTGTTCTTCCTGCGCGGCATCATTCTCGCCCGCTTGATCGAATTCCGCTTCTCCAGCCTCGTGATCATCGGCATCACCGCCATGTTCCTCTTCCATGTCTTCATCAATATCGGCATGACCGTCGGACTCATCCCCGTCATCGGTATCCCGCTTCCCTTCATGAGCTATGGGGGATCGTTCTTCCTTACGAGCATGTTTGCGATCGGAATCATTCTGCACGCCGCGATGAGTCGCGACCGCATTGCCTGAGGCCGGGCGTGGTGGTGGAAAAGAGGCTTGTTTCTCCTCTGTCGCTTTGGTAATTTTGTAATGTTATGGACTTCGGGGAATTCGCAACGCCACGAAACAATGTACCGCCCCGCCAGACGCGGGAACCCGCCATTGCCAGGATAGAAAGAATCTCTCAACCACATACAATGAATTACCATTCTTCGCTGTCAACCGATCAGCCGGTACGAAATGGAGTAACACACAATGCCTGACCAACCGATCTCTCTGAAAGATCTCGAACAGGAAATGACGATGATGCCGCAAAACGCTTCCACCCGCATCGAATATGTGGGACTCGTGGGCGGCGGCGTCATGGGGCGCGGACTCGCCCAGACGCTCTCTTCACATGGGATCAATGTTCTCATCATCGAAAAAAACGGCGAGCGTGCGCAGATGTGCCTCGACGGACTCAGTGAAAACATGGATCGTGAGATCCAGCGCTGGGGTAT
>JAVVFP010000185.1:0-6329 GCA_032250495.1 Bacteroidota bacterium
CTCTGCACCGTGTATCTCGCAACGGGACTGCGTGCCGGTGCCGGGCAACCCGACGAGACGGAGGAATTCGAGCGACTCACATGCACGGACACGGAATTGCGGGAGATGATAGTAGACCGGCAAATATGGGACGGCATGACACTCGCCGCATGGACGCTGCTGCAGGGGACGGAGGTCGTCCGCCCATGACCATGCACGCCGCAAATCCTGCCGCGCGCGGCCTCTTTTCTCTCCCGCGCCGCTCCGGCCGCGGCGCAGCGGCAGTACTGTTTCTGATCTGCACCATCGCCTGCACGCCCGTTCCCGCGCAGGACGTTCCCGCGCAGGACGTTCCCGCCGCGGCGGGGAAAGGTCGTGCGCCCGTGATGCCGGGCTGCGAAGTCCTGCTTGCGGATTCGCTGCACCTGCTGGCGGGGCGCAGGGTCGGACTGCTCTGTAATCACACCTCGCGGCTGCGAAACGGAAGCTATCTCTATGACACGCTGCGATCACTTCCACGCGTGACAGTCACCGCACTCTTCTCGCCCGAGCACGGTTTCCGCGGAAGCGCGGATGCGGGTGAGCACGTGCAGTCCGCCTCGCTCGACGGCATTCCGCTGCATTCCCTTTACGGCGGCAGCAGGCGTCCGACGGCCGCGATGCTGGAAAATATCGATGTGCTGGTCATGGATCTGCAGGACATCGGTGCGCGGTATTATACGTATGTCAGCACGATGATGTACTGCATCGAGGCGGCTGCGGAAGCCGGCGTCGAGGTTGTGCTGCTCGACAGACCGAATCCCATCGGGGGCGACGCCGTCTCCGGGCCGATTCGCGCCGACAGCATGCGTAGCTTTGTTTCCCTCCTTCCGGTTCCCGTGCGTCATGGGATGACGGCAGGGGAGCTGGCACGCATGGCCGTCGGGGAGGGGTGGCTGCGTGGGAATGCCCGGCATCGGCTGACCGTCATCCCGATGCACGGCTGGCGTCGCAGCATGTACTACGATGACACCCGTCTCCCCTGGGTGTCGCCTTCGCCGAACATCGTATCCGTCGACGCGGCACTCGCATATGTCGGGACCTGCCTGCTGGAGGGAAGCAGCCTTTCGGAAGGACGCGGCACGGAATCCCCGTTTCTTCTTTTTGGTGCTCCCTTCGTGGACGGGGACAGGGCCGCATCCGAATTGAACGCGCTCTCCCTGCCCGGTGTCATTTTTCAGTCCGCGCGCTTCGTGCCCCGTTCCCGGCCCGGCGCGTCGCACCCCCGTTTCGAAGGACAGGAATGCGGGGGTGTGCGGATGCAGATCACGGATCGATCCCGTTTCCCCGCGTGGCGCTGCGGAGTGGAAATTCTTCGTACCTTCATGCGCCTCCATGATGGAAAAATCACCTGTACGCCGTATCTTTCTCTATTGGCCGGGACCGCTTCATTCTGCAGTCGCATACGCACCCTGCAATCGCCCGAGTGGGATGACGGGGTGCGCCGCTTCCTCCGCGCCAGGACACCCTACTTGCTGTATCATTGAACATTGCCGACGAGGTCCTTCCCGATGAAACTCCATGCTCCCGTGCTGATCGTGTTCCTCCTGCTCGGCGCTGTCGCATGCAACTCGACACAGCGAGAGGGAGGGGACAAGGCCGGTCCCGTGACGGACTCCGGTGACCTCGATCCCGGGAAAATTCTCACCGAAGAGGATCGTGGGGCCACGGTCGCCCTGGACGCACCCGTGACGCTGAGTTACTTTTTCAGCGAAGGGGAGCGCTTCGGCTACCTGATCTCCAGCACGCAGCACGTACGCATGTTCCGCGATTCGACGGAGGACGAGAACAACTACCAGGAGTTGCGACACTGGTACCGCTTCGAAGTGCTTTCTGCGCGTCCGGGCGGCGGGGGACGGCTCCGCGTCCACTGTGACCGCGTCACCTTCGCGGGCCGCTACGGTTCGGCCGGGAAGAGCGGAGAAGTTGCCTACGATTCCGATGACAACAACAGCTATGACGTGGAGAAGCGATTCGCCGAGCACAACGCGCCGGTAAATGCTCCGTTCGAGATCACCGTGGAGCCGGACGGACGCATCAGCGGCGTGGATCAGCTCGACGGCGTCGTGAAAAACTATCTGCGGGACGATTACCGCAGCACACGGCAGCGCGATCTCGAGGCCATCAAGGGTGCGATCGCGGATGCGAAACTCAAGGCCGTCCTGCAGCTCGCTTTTCAGAAACTCCCGGAATGGCCGGTCGGGAAGGATTCCACCTGGCGACTCATTCACCCCGAGACGCTCGGGTACCTGGCCAAGGAGGACATCGCCACCTACACCGTGCGGGACATCGTGTCCTCACCCCGGGGACGCCTGGCGCACATCGACGTCGACATCGAGTCCCGCTACAAGGGCGACAAAACCTTCGACACGGGACAGGGAATGGCGACTATGGAAACCTTCGATGTAACCGCAGGGGGGCTTACGGTGTTCAACATGCAGCACGGACGACTGCAGCGCCGCAGCCTGCGTACCGATGTCCATGTGCGCATGTATATCGAGACGCCGGAAGATCTGAAAAAGGTGGCTCCCAACGACCCGCAGTCACAGAATTTCTGGTGGATGCAGAAAGCGTTCACCGAAGACAGGATAGAGCCGTACACGAAAAACGCCCAGGATAACTGACGAGCACCGGCACGCATGCTCATTATTCCCGCACTTCATATTCACAAGGGTCGCTGCACACGCACCGCCAAAGGCGAGAGCGGCACGGAAGGACGCTACCCGCACGATCCCGTGCAGGTCGCGCGTCTCTGGCGCGGCGAGAACGCGAAAGCACTGCACGTCGCCAGTCTGGACGGCAGCGGCGCCGGACTGGACGCGGCGTTCAATGTGCTCGCCGACATCGCGGCGGCGGTGGATATCCCCGTACAGTTTTCCGGTGCCATCGCGCATCCCGACGAGGTGGCGCGCGCTTTCAATGAGGCAGGTGTGTCGCGGGTCGTGCTCCCAGCTTCCGTGGTGCGGGATCCCGCAGTCCTCGCTCGGTTCCTCGACCGCTTCGGTCCGAGGAAAATCGTGGTCGAAGCCGCGCCCGACGGTATGGAGATAATCTCACAGGGCAGCGATTCTGCGGTCGGGGAAGAATGGATTTCGCTCGCGGCGCAGTGGAAAAGTGCCGGACTGCAGCGCATCGTTATCCGGGACGGCAGTGGTCGTGCGCAGCTGCACGGCGTTTTCTCCCGGTTCTTGCTTTCGCTTGCCGAAAGGACTAACTTATCCGTCACGCTGAATGGCTCTGTCCGGGAATACAAGGACCTCTCTCTGCTCCAAAATCTCCATCCGAGGAAAATTGATTCCATTATTCTCGACGAAGCATTATATTCCAACGCTTACCCCCGGCCAGAAGATCTGGCGTAAAGCGGAACAACAGCTGATAGCTCAGCATAAGCTACTCTGAGTCTGATGCCCAACACGAACGGTCAACGTGGGATTCCATGCACTGATATTTCCCTGTTACGGGTCGGGAAAGTCATTGACATTAGAATCATTATTCGTATATTCTTGTGTGAATATTATTCACATAAGTTGGCTGTTTTCAACGATTTCGGGGAATCAGTCTCCCGCACTCTCTTCGCTGCTCGCTCATATGTTCTTCCACTCAAGCGTTGTTTTCACTTACCTTTCTGCAAATAGGTCTTTTTTTATTGGTCATTGATATCAGGTGTGCTTATGAGATTACCCTTTCTGCGATCTTGTTTTGTGATCGCGAGCCTGCTGGTCATGTCAAGCGCTGGCATGGCACAGACCGTCTATAGCCCTGACGTCTCTCGTGTATTTGTCAGCGGCTTCCTGGGGTTGAATCACAACACGAACATGGGAGAGTTCAGAACCGACTGCGACTGCAATTTCGAAGGCGGTTTCAACCTCGGAAACATCGGCGCCCAGATCGGTGCGGACATCACGTACGCCTGGTCACCTTCATGGGCGGTGATGGCAAAAATTTACTATGACAACAAGCACACCCAGGAATCGTACGAGCGTGACATCGACACGCCGATCTCCACGGGTTCACAGGTCGACGTGCGGTCGGTGACCTACGAGGAGATCGGTGACGTATCGCTCTCGTACCTGACCTTCGGCCTGTATGCCCGCTGGCAGCCGCGTCTCGCACGCTGGTACGTTTTCGCGGGTCCCGCCGTCGGGCTGCCCATGGCGGCGACGGTGCGCCATGATCAGGAAATTGTTGATGCGGAGCTGTCGTACCGCGAACTGCTGGATACGCGTCGTGAAGTATCCACCGGCGAATTCGACGGAACGCTTCGACTGGAGGCGATGGTCGGTTTCGGTTACGATTATATCGTCCGGCCGCGCTGGTATATCAACCCCGAAATCCGTGTGGGCTACCCGTTGACGAAAGTCACGGATACGATCACGGATCGGGGTCGTGACATCCCCATCGATGATTGGAAGGTGATGTCCGTCCAGTTCTCCATCGGCCTCAAGTACGAAGCCTTCTGATCTCCAATTCACGATTCTCCCACACTTTGCGGGTTTGGATTAATGCAACGGTACGCTTTTTACATCACAAGCATCATTTTTGTCGCGGTCCTCATGAGCGGCTGCTCCGGTTCGGAACCAGCTGACATCGCACTCGTCACCGGCGGTGTGGTGGAAAATGTCGGTGAGAATGTCAACTCCGCATGGGATGACTACGCACCGGCGGTGACCGCGAACGGAACGCTTTTCTTCACGTCGCGCCGTCCCAATCCCAAGCGTCAGGATTACTGGGACGACGTGTATCGCGTCAATCACATCGAACGCAACTGGGAAAAACCTGTATACCTCTCCGAGGTGATCAACACACCGGAATCCCAGGGCGCCATCTCCATTTCCCCCGACGGCCGCGTGCTGTACCTGGCACTTTGCCGCCAGCCGGACGGCTACGGGAAATGTGACATCTACATGGCCGAGTGGAACGATCGCGGCACCGAGTGGTCCACGGCACGCAACCTCGACAACCCCGAGGGCAAGGACCTGCGCATGGATCCGATCGTCGATAATTTCGACCAGATCAATACGACGTACTGGGAGTCCCAGCCGTCGATTTCACCGGATGGCCGTACCCTGTATTTCGCCTCCGATCGTCCGGGTGGCTACGGCGGCACCGACCTCTGGATGTCGCGCCGTCAGCTCGACGGAACCTGGGGACGTCCCGTGAACCTGGGACCGGACGTGAACACCAAGGGCGAGGAGCGCACACCCTCCATCGCTTTCGACGGGCGTACCCTCTACTACGCATCAGACGGCTTCCCCGACGGGGAGAATTCCAAGGCCGCAGGCGGGATGGACCTGTACGTCACCCGCAACCAGGGCAGCCGCTGGTCACGTCCGATGAATCTCGGATACCCGATCAACTCCGTCAACGACGACGTCTTCATTTCTTCGACGCTTTCCGGCGATACGCTGTATTTCGCGTCCAACCGTCCCGGAGGCTATGGCGAGTTCGACCTTTATCTCCTGCTCGACCCGCCCTTCCCGCCCGACGCCGTCGTGAACATCTTCGGTGTGGTGACCGACATCGAGACAGGTCAGCCGCTGGCCTCGACGCCGATTACCATCGAGGATTACGGCACCGGTGAGATCATCAACAAGTTCCAGAGCCTCGAGAGCGGCCAGTACCAGTTCATCGTTCCGGCAGGCCGCGAGTACCGCATCAGCGCGGAACAGAAAGGCTACATTTTCAAGTCGGAAGTCTTCGAAGTGCCGGAACTGACCACGTATCGGCGTCTCGAGAAAAACATCGCTCTCGAACCAATTCCGCCGATCATTACGGTTCCGCCGAAAACGAATCTCACGGTCCTCTTCGACTTCGACAAGGCGACACTGCGTCCCGAGTCCAAGCCCGAGCTCGAACGTGCCATCCGTTTCATCTTGCAGAACCCCGGCCGCCGTTTCGAGATATCCGCGCACACCGATGCCCTTGGCACTGAAGAGTACAACCTCGACCTGTCCGAGCGTCGCGCCGCCGCGGTGAAAACCTATCTCGTCATGAACGGTGTGCCCGATGACATTATCATTTCGAAGGGTTACGGGGAATCCCAGCCCATCGACGACAACGAGACGCCGCAGGGTCGTCAGCGCAACCGCCGCGTTGAGTTGACCGTGATCGAATAACGATACGACAGATTTACGAATAGATATTTTCCAGCACGAGGTATGCAATGAATAAGATGGTCACTGCTGTACGTACCATGCGTTCATGGGGTTTTGTTCTGCTGATCATGGCGTTTCTGGGACTTTCCCAGACCGTCGAAGCGCAGCCGAACCTGAACTTCAAGCGCATCACTGTCAACTGGCCGACGATCGAGC
>JAVVFP010000186.1:0-6262 GCA_032250495.1 Bacteroidota bacterium
ACTCGAAAGTCCGGACGACTATGTCCCGCGCATCTACGGACAGAAGGAAGTCGGCGGCACCTCGGTGTTCTACCTTTCGAACGTTTCCTTTGAGAGCCTCGGGTTCTACACCAATCTCGAGAACACCTCCTATCCCGAGAAGACCTGGCGCGTACTCGAGAAAATTCCCGACATCGTCGTAACGGCAGGCGTCGCGCTGGGCGCGGTGTACTGGATTACGAGCCGCCGGGATGACGTCAAGCGCTACGAAGAGGAAATCAAGAGCAAACGTTCCAAGAAAAAATCCTGAGGAGCACATCATGAAATTCACCATGCCGCGCATCACATTCTGGAAAGTAACGGCGGTCATCTTCCTCCTCGGAGGATTTGTCGCCACCGTCGTCCGCTTCGGCTGGGGCCTCGGCGCCGCAACGAACCTTTCGGACATAACGCCGTGGGGACTGTGGATCGGCTTCGACGTCGTCACCGGCGTCGGTCTGGCCGCCGGCGGTTTCACGCTGGCCGGTATCGTCTACATTTTCAATCTCAAACGTTTTAAACCCATCGTACGTCCGGCCATACTCACCGCCTTCCTGGGGTACAGCCTCGTCATCGTGGGACTGATGTTCGATCTCGGACGCCCCTGGGCGATCTGGCACGCGCTGATCTACCAGAATCCGCACTCCGTCCTCTTCGAGGTCGCCATGTGCGTGATGCTCTACACCACCGTGCTCGCACTCGAGTTCTCTCCCGTCGTACTCGAACACTTCAAACTCCACCGCGCGCTGAAATTCGTCAAGGCCATCACCATTCCCCTGATCATACTCGGCATTCTGCTCTCGATGCTGCATCAGTCCAGTCTCGGATCCCTGTACCTGATCGTGCCGCAGAAAATGCACCCCTTCTGGTACTCACCCATGCTGCCGGTGTTCTTCTTCATCAGTGCAGTAGCGGTCGGACTCGGCATGACCATCGTGGAGTCCTATCTCAGCGCCCGCGCCTTCGGCAAGACGCTGGAAACGCCGCTCCTGCGCGATCTCGCACGCATCATGATCGGCATTCTCCTCGTGTACTTCACGATGCGGGGTATCGACCTGCTGCGCCGTGACGCCCTGCACCTGCTTTTCCAGCCCTCCTTCGAGACCAGCATGCTCTACCTCGAACTGGCGCTCATGCTCATCGTACCGGTGCTGCTGTTCAACATCCGCGGGTGGGGACAGTCGCGCGCCGGACTCTTTTTCACCGCGTTCTCCATGGTGCTCGGCTTCGTGACCAACCGCCTGAACGTGACGATGACGTCCCTTGAAGGATACTATCTCGAGAATTTCGGCACCTTTTATTTCCCGTCGGTCGGGGAATTGATCGTCACCATCTCCATCGTGACGGCAGGCTTCGTCCTCTTCGCCTATGCGGTCAAATATCTGCCGATTTTCCCGGAACATGAAGAAGAAACCGTGCTTCGCATCGACCAGGCCCCCGAGCGTGCCGCCGCACCACCCCTGGCGGGGACGCCGGCTTCAGAATTGCGCCGTCATTAAGCCATCATTCCGAACGGAGAGAACAGGTCGCCACCATGGGCATCATCATCGATACGCAACAGGAAGAACAGTGCATCTGGGTCGAAGCCGGCGTCCTGAACTACAAGCTCTGCGACCGCGGGTTCCGCTGTGATCACTGTCCGCTGGACGCAGCACTGCGCGACCACGACTCCACCTGCCGCGAAGAGCAGGGTGAAATCGTACTGCGTGATGTCACGCTGCCGGAAAAGGACGAAATTCCTGACAGCGTCGCCGGCATACTGGCACCGTTTCTCTCCGTTCCGGTCTGTCAGAACGCGCAGTACAGCGCACAGCACATCTGGGTTCGCACGTTGCCCAACGGCCTGATCAACTGCGGACTCGACGCCTTCGCCGCGGCCCTGCTGCCACCTGCAGCACAAATAGTGGTCGTCGCAAACAATACCGACCTGCGGGAAGGGGATGAATTCGGATGGGTCTATGGTGGGAGTCATGCGATTCCCCTTTCCGCACCGGTGTCCGGAACGGTGGTGTGCAGGAACAGAAAACTGCACACCACCGAAGACGGACTGCGCAGCGCGCCTTACGGGAAGGGCGTCATCGTGACGCTCTCCCCCGATGTCGGCGCGCTGGCTCACGCCCGCCTCTCCTCCGCGCGCAACCACACCCGCCGCATCAGAAAACGCGCACGCATGATCACGGATCGCGTTCAGCGACAGCTGGCCTCTCCCGCGATCGGCCCCTGCCTCAACGACGGCGGCAGTCCGGTCACCTCGCTCGAGCAATTCCTCGGGGAGGACCGGTACTGGGCCCTGCTCTCCAACTTCATTGGCGGAGAATAGGGTCCGAAGCTTGCCGATGGCGGCGGACTTTCCTAGTTTACGACGAGAGTTTTCCCGTCATCTCAGGCGGAGTCCGTCATGCGCTTCTATCACACGCTCAGCTTCAAGATCATCACCACCGTATTCGTGGCGATGTTCATTGTCATGCTCGGTGTCAGCTATCAGCATATCGAGGCACAGTCCGCCTTTCTCGAACGTACGGTGTACCTCTGCGCCGAGCGGGTGAGCACATTCTCGAAATCGGCGCTGCTGCATGGGATGCAGGAAAACGACAGGGAGAACATCTGGGAGACGATCACGAATATGAGCGATGCGCCGGGCATCGACGTCATTCGCATTTACGACAAGGGGGGCGTCATCCGGTATTCGACGCAGCGGGATGAATCCGGCAAGGCCGTCGATATGCAGGCGGATGCCTGTACGATGTGCCATGGGGAAGCCACGGAATTCGAGCAGACCAGCAGCGACGAGTTCATGCGCATTTACGACTCGCCGCGCGGACACCGCGTGCTCGGCCTCATCGCGCCGATACAGAACCGTCCGGGCTGCTCCTCCGCTCCCTGCCATGCACATCCCCCTGAACAGACCGTCCTCGGCGTGCTCGACGTGCAGATGTCCCTTGAAGAAACCGACGCACATGTCGCTTCCATGCAGAATGTCGCGCTGCTCGCATCGCTGATCACCTTCCTGATCCTCACCGCCGCCAGCGCAGTACTGATTTACTTCTTCGTGCACAAACCGGTCAAGGCCCTGATCGCGGGAACCGGCGCCCTCGCTGCGGGAGACCTCGAACACACGATCGAGCTCGACCGCCGCGACGAGCTCGGCCAGCTGGTCAAGGCCTTCAACAGCATGAGCGAGGAGTTGCGACGCGCGAAATCGACGCTCGTCGAGTGGTCGAATACGCTCGAGGACAAGGTGGCCGAGAAGACGCAGCAGCTCAACCAGGTACAGGCACAGATCCTGCACATGGAAAAAATGGCCTCGCTCGGGAAACTGAGTTCCATCATCGCCCATGAACTGAACAATCCCCTCGCGGGCATTCTCACCTACGCGCGGCTTATAGAAAAACGCATCGGGAAGGGGGAAACCTCGCCGGAGCAATGCGCGAAGATGGAAAAGGAAATCAACCTCATCGCGGATGAAGCCCGGCGCTGCGGGGACATCGTGAAGAACCTGCTGTTCTTCGCGCGCGGCAGGGAGGGTGAATACCGGCAGGCGGACCTCAACGAGGTGATCGACAAATCGATCAAGCTCGTGCAGCACAAGATCAACCTCTACGAAATCAACCTGCAGGTGCAGCTTCCCCAGGACGTCCTTCTCGCGACCTGTGATCAGAACCAGGTGCAGCAGGCGACCCTCGCCATCATCATCAACGCCATCGAGGCAATGCCCGACGGGGGACGGCTGCGCATCACGCTCTCGCGCGAAGGCGGGAATGCCGTCATTCGCATCGCGGACAGCGGAATCGGCATCGCCCGCGAAAACCAGCAGCGCATTTTCGAACCGTTCTTCACAACGAAGGAAGAAGGCCACGGGACGGGACTCGGCCTATCTGTCGCCTACGGCATCATTCAGAGCCACGGAGGCAGTATCCGCGTTGAAAGCAGTCCGGGCAAGGGAACGGAATTCGCCATTACCCTCCCCATTCACGGACCGGAACAAAAGAAACAGGAGCAGGTATGACCGCTTTCGATCCCTCGGAAATCACGATCATGATCGTCGATGACGAGTTGAGCGTCCGACAGTCCCTCGAAGCATGGTTCCAGGACGATGGCTACACCATGGTGACGGCCGAGAACGCCGCCGAAGCGCTCAAACGCATGCAGAACCAGCATATCGATATCATTCTCCTCGATATCAAGATGCCGGGCATGGACGGACTCGCCCTGCAGGATCGTATCCGCGAGTTCAACAAGGATGTGATCATCATCATCATCACGGCGTTCGCAACCGTGGACACCGCGGTGCGCGCCCTGAAGGCCGGCGCCTTCGACTACACGACCAAGCCCGTGGATCCCGACGAACTCTCGCTGCTCGTCCGCAATGCCGTCGACCGGATACGGCTGCAGCGCGAGAACGTCGCGCTGCGCGAAAGCATCGATCACCTGCAGTACGTCGATGACATCATCGGGGAAAGTCCGCAGATGCAAAAAGTCTTCGAACTCGTGAAAACGGTCGCGCCCACGGATTCGACCGTGCTGATACTCGGGGAGAGCGGCACGGGAAAGGAACTCATCGCGCGTGCCATCCACATGAACAGCACGCGGAAATACTTTCCCATCATCCCTGTCAACTGCGGCGCAATACCCGAAAGCCTGATGGAGAGCGAACTGTTCGGTCATGAGAAAGGCGCCTTCACGGGCGCGCAGTACCGCCGCAAGGGGAAACTCGAGATGGCGCGCGGAGGTACGCTGTTTCTCGATGAAATCGGTACACTCGGACTCAAATCACAGGTCGATCTGCTCCGCGTGCTCGAGGACCACGAGTTTCACCGCGTCGGCGGCGAGCGCAGCGTCAAGGCCGATTTCCGGCTCATCTGTGCAACCAACGTCAACCTTTCCGAGGCGGTGAAAAGCGGCGACTTCAGGGAGGATCTCTATTACCGCATCAACGTCTTCACCATCACGCTGCCTTCCCTGCGCGAACGCCAGGCGGATATTCCGCTGCTCGCGAAGCATTTCCTCGAGAAACATCGCACGTCCATGAACAGGAAAGTGGAGGCTATCAGTCCCGAAGCGATGGCGGTGCTCAAGTCCTACGACTGGCCGGGCAATGTGCGCGAACTGGTCAACGCCATCGAACGCGCCGTTGTCATCAACAAAAGCGGCACCATCACACCGGATGACCTGCCGATGCAGATCGCCTCCCGTCCCGTGGAAGCGCACGGCGAGCAGACACTGGCCGACGTCGAGCGCAGACATATCGAGAGTATGCTCGCCGACAACGAATGGAACATTTCCCGCACCGCCGAAAAACTGCATATCGACCGCGTGACGCTGTACAACAAAATCGAAAAATACGGTCTCAAGCGTCCGTGACCGGGATCGATGCATGCACGCTGTACGCATCATAACACTCGGCTCGCACCCGCGCGACGTTTCTCTTGACGCGCTCTGCCGCGGTCTCGAGGACGTCCTTCCGGTCGCATGCAGTATCGAACCGATTCCTCTCGACATCGATCACGCACGCGATCCCTCACGGCAGCAGTACCACTCGACGCAACTGCTGGCCAGCCTCGTCGCACTGAAGTCCAACGGGGAAAGCCGCGTGCTGGGCATCACGCCCTATGACCTTTTCATCCCTGTACTCACCTTCGTATTCGGGCAGGCGCAGCTCAACAACAGGGCGGCGCTGTTTTCCACCTTCCGGCTGCACAACGAGTTCTACGGCATGCCGCACGCACCCGCCCTGCTCGCGGAACGCTGTCTCAAGGAAGGCCTCCATGAACTCGGACACACGTTCGGACTCCGCCATTGCCTGGAACTGCCGTGCGTGATGAACTCGTCCACCTACGTCGAAGACATCGATCTCAAACCTGCGGATTTCTGTTTGCCTTGCCGCGAACATCTCCGTCTCGTATGTTGACCGCGTAACGTCGGCCTGGGAGAACGCCGACACGGCAACAATAATACCTGGGGAGTTTCAACATGCGAGGAACAGCTCTATCATGCTGCATGGTCATGCTGTTGCTGTGCGCTCCGGCGCAGGCACAGCACTGGTACTACGATTTCGGTACGGCGGTGGACAGTTGCACGCAGGGGGAGAGCAGCAGCTTCCTGCCCGCACCGCCCGCGGGAAATACGCGGGTGCGCATCGGTTCGCAGGGCGGCGCTGCATACCTGCTGCAGCCATCGGCGCAAGCCCTCGGCGGCGGAAGTGAACTTTGCCTGCGCGCACCGACGGGTGGATCACTCAACAAGG
>JAVVFP010000187.1:0-6252 GCA_032250495.1 Bacteroidota bacterium
CAGGTAATGGGCGTGGCGCTGAGCGCTGCCAGCAGTTGCGGGGGTTCGGTAATGGTGATCGCGGTGGTCGCCGTGCAGCCGAGCGAATCGGTCACGGTAAAGCTGTGTGTGCCGGCGCCCTTCGGGAAGCTGCCCGTCCCGGAATACGGTGGCGTTCCGCCGGATGCGGTGACGGTCACCGACGCCGTGCTGCCGTAACACTGTATGCTTCCGGCGGTCGAACTCGCGGTGAGCAGGGGCGGTTCGGTGATGCTGATGGTCGTGGATGTCGAACAGTTGTTCGCGTCCGTTACGGTAAACGTATGCGTGCCGGCGCCCTTGCTGAAGCTTCCCGTCCCGGAATACGGCGGCGTGCCGCCCGTGGCGGCGACGGTGACCGTGGCGTTGCCGCCATTGCAGGAAATGGGAGTCGCGTTCGCGGTGACGAGCAGGGATGGGGGACCGGAAATGGTGATCGACGCGGTATCGGTGCAGCCGTTGGCGTCGGTCACGGTGAACAGGTAGGTGCCGGGAGATTTGGTGAAATTTCCGGTGCCGGTATACGGCTGTGTGCCGCCCGAGGCCGAAACCGTGACGGTGGACGTCGCGTTCGTGCAGGTGATGGGTGTGGCGCTGAGCGCTGCCACCAGCTGCGGGGGCTCGGTGATGGTGACGGACGTCGCTGCGGTACAGCCGTTCGCATCGGTGACAGTGAACGTGTGTGTTCCCGCCGCTCTGCTGAACGGTCCCGTACCGGAGTAGGGCGCGGTTCCGCCCGAGGCGGAGACGGTGACCGTGGCGTCGCTGCCGTTGCAGAGTATCGTCGTCGCGTTCGAGGAGGCGGTGAGCGCCTGCGCGGGCTGCGTGAGCGTCACCGACGCGATGGCAGTGCAGCCGTTGGCGTCCGTCACGGTGAAGGTGTGCGTGCCCGCGCCCCGGGTGAAGGTGCCGGTGCCGGAATACGGCGGCGTGCCGCCGGAGGCGCTGACGGTGACCGCGCCGGTTCCGCCGAAGCACGGGATGCCGGTGGGACCGCTGGCCGAAGCGGTGAGTCCGGAAGGCTGCGTGAGGGTCACCGAGGTGCTCGCCGAGCAGTTGTTGGCGTCGGTGACGGTGAAGGTATGCGTGCCGGCCGCGCGGCTGAAACTCCCGACACCTGTGTAAGGCGGTGTGCCGCCGGAAGCGGAGACGGTAACGGTGGAATTGCCGCCGTTGCAGTCGATCGGCGTGTGCGTGGCCGCGACGTTGAGTGTCGGCGCGCCGGTGACGGTGACCGATGCGGTCGCGGTGCAGCCGTTGGCGTCGGTGACGGTGAAATTGTGTGTGCCTGCCGCCCTGCTGAAAGTCCCTGTTCCCGTGTAGGGAGCCGTTCCACCCGTGGCGGTGACGGTGACAGTGGACATGCTGTTTGCACAGGTGACGGGCGTGGCCGTGGCAGCGGCGCTGAGCTGCGGCGGTTCGGTGACGGTGACCGTGGCCGTGGACGTACATCCATTGGCATCGGTGATCGTGAAGTTGTGCGTGCCCGCCGGCTTGCTGAACGATCCCGTACCGCTGTAAGGTGCTGTTCCGCCGGTGGCGGAAACGGTGATCGTGGCGTTGCCGCCGTTGCAGCCGATGGGCGTTGCGATCGCGGCGGCGCTGTTGAGCTGCGGTGGTTCGGTGACAGTGACCGACGTCACTCCGCTGCAGCCGTTGGCGTCGGACACGGTGAAGCTGTATGTGCCCGCCGTGCGCGTAAATGTTCCGATCCCCGTGTACGGCGGTGTTCCACCCGAAGCGGAGACGGTGACCGTGCCACTGCCGCCGTTACAGGCGACCGGTGTTGTCACGTTTGCCGCGATCTGCATCGTGGGAACCGAGGCGATGGTGACTTCGGTGATGTCGTTGCAGCCATTGTCGTCGGTGACGGTGAAGCTGTGTTTGCCCGGTCCCCGGTTGAACTTGCCCACGCCCTTGTAGGGGGGCTTGCCGCCGGTCGCGGAGACGGTCACCTCCGCATTGTTGGTCGTGCAGTACACCACGGTGGCGGTCGCAGAGGCGGCGAGCTGTGGGGGCTCGTTGACCGAGAGCGTCGTCGAGGCGCTGCAGCCCTCGGCGTCCGTGACGGTGAAGGTGTATGTGCCCGCGCTGCGGCTGAAGGTGCCGGTGCCGGAGTAGGGCGGAGTTCCGCCGCTCGCGGAGACGAGGATGGAGGCCGAGCCGCCGGTGCAGTTGATCGCGGAGGTGGGCATGGCCGTGATCGAGATGCTCGATACGGTGACCGACCAGGGACATTGCACGGTCTGCACGCCGTCACTCACCGTTGCGACCAGTGTGTAGCCACCGGACGATGTTCCGTTGTCGACGAGCACGGTGCGTCCCGTGGTGGATCCGACGATGGCCGCGCCACTCGTGTTCGCGGTCAGCGACCAGGAATATGTCACGTTCTTCGATGATGAATTGAAGGTGAAGCTGCTCTGCGCGTTGGCACAGGTGACGTCCGGTCCGGTGATGTCGCAGGCAAGTCGCGCCTGGATTGCATTTCCTGATATCTGATTGTCCCTGTTGCCGAGCGCTGCGCCGTCGAGGCGGTCGAGTTTGAAATGGAACGGGGCACCCTTGATGCTCCCGGCTCCCAGGCCGCTTCCGTAGGCGATGCCGCTTCCCGCACCGGCGACATCCATGCCCATCGCCAGATGTCCCCCGACCTCGATCAGCAGCGTGGAGGCCGCGGAAGTCCATGTCAGCGTGTATTCCGCGTAACTGTCCTTCCCCTTCGAATAGCCGTTGAAGGTGATGGCGGCCGCGGTGATGGGCATGTCCCCGTACAGCATCAGTCGCCGATTGCCGAAATGGTTTTCGTAATTCGTGACAGCCGATGCGATATCATGCGTGAGCGTGTATTGCATGTTGTCCGGCAGGGCGATACTGAGCGTATCGCTGCCGGAATGCAGTGCGCTGCATGTGTTCCCCAGGGTCTGGGGCGGACCGATGCCGGCCCCGCAGGGATTGAGGTTGACGAGGACGGTCGGACCGGCGATCTGGCGCGCGGCCTCGAGCGCCTGGTCGTAGGACGTCAGGAAGTCGTAGGCATGCCTGCCGTTCTTCGTTGCGAGATGACGAAAAGTCAGTGTATGCTGATTCCTCCTCGTCGGGGCTATGTTCGCCAGCATGATGCGCTGGGGAACGGACATGCCCTCGAAGTACACGGAATTGTTCTGCTGAAGTATCGAATTCACCCAGTGCACGTCCCCCAAAGGCAGGGGCCTGTCGTTGTTCGCCGCCTGCCGGAAATCAACGATGGCCGGCTGGGCGGATACGAACGCAGGGAAAAGGTGGATGAACAGCAGCAGTGCTGGGAAGCAGAGTCTCAATCGTAGCATTATAGCCTCATCCGATCAGGTTGTAAATACTATCAGGCATTTCTCCCAGGCATTTCTCCTGGCCTCGCGGCATGACGGGAGCGCCGGGTTCGTGAGCCAATCTAGAATACAGACCTTTCTATTGGGTGAATCCAGCATTACAATTTCCTGACGGCTTCCTTACGATTTTGTAAGAAAGCCGCACAACTGCTGAATCCGTGCTGGATTTCAGAAAATTGTACACTCGTAAGAGCATAATATTTCATTGTTTTATGAGGCCGACACGGCCTTGCGGCATGACGCGGATTTCACGGACTTCAGCGGGGAACTTTTCCGTTTTTCATGGACAGT
Organism: Bacteroidota bacterium; assembly: GCA_032250495.1. Classification (GTDB taxonomy): domain Bacteria; phylum Bacteroidota; class Ignavibacteria; order SZUA-365; family SZUA-365; genus BM516. The sequence goes on from JAVVFP010000187.1 coordinate 3,675, forward strand.
CAGGGTGCAAAAACCCCGATAGTGGTGTGATTCCTCCCTATGGGCCCCTGGCCACAGATTCGACGGCCGCTCATTCGAGGGACGCAGGACGGGCGAGGACGAAGTACAGCTTGCCGATTCGCCGCAATTCGATCACCTGCAGTCCCGCATCGGCGTATGCCTTGCGTACGGTCGCGGCAGAATAGAAATATACCGGACAGCCGCGCAAGGAAAGCCTCAACTTGCGTACGGGTGCCCGCCAGGTGAGCAGGCGTGGGAAGGTGGCGATAAGCTGCGTCCTCGTCCTCAGCGCCATCTCGCGCAGCGTCTGAGCGGCATCGGGGAGATAATCGAACAATCCGATGGCGATGCTGGTATCGAATTCCTTCGCGGAAGGCAGATCTCCCGCTTCGCCGCGGGAGAACACCGCGTTCTCCAGACCGGCCTCCCGGGCGCGCGCCTGACATGTTTCCACCATGCGTTCCGCGATGTCGATGCCGCGCACATGCGCGGCGCCACGTCGTGCGAGTTCAATGGCATACAATCCCGTCCCGCAGCCCACGTCGAGAAAACGCCTTCCCTCCACCGGTTCACAGGCTGCGAGTGTTTCAGTGTAACGCTCGTACATGTCCTTGCGGAAAATGCTGTCGAGCATGGTGGAAAGAGCCGATTTTTCGTGGGTATAGATGGCGTCGAAGGCTGCGTGCTCGCGATTCCAGTAGTCACGCTGTCGTTCGATTTCATTCATTGCAGGCATGGAAGCTCCTTGATGGACGTAAAACGGAATTCTCGCAGCAGCCGTTGCAGGCGATGCTCCGTTCTGTGCAGGTTGTGGTAATGACGTATGGATTTCTGGAATGGGATGGTGACGCGTGGCTGCTCCGGGTCGATTTCCCAGGGATGGAGGTAAAAATTGATCAAGCGTTCCTCGCGCCGCACACTGCGCAGAAACGCGAGGGTCACGGGGAAGGGAAGCAGGCGAAAGTACGCTCCACCGGCACAGGGAACACGCAGGCCGTGCCAGCGCGCCACGGTCAGCGGCACTTCCATCAGCCGGTCGCCGATGCGCCACGGTACGAGCGGGGCGTCGGGCATGCCGTATACCGGGTGTCCGCGCATCGGGAAAACGGACGAACTGTAGCGCAGTCCCAGGCGCTCGAGCACCGGCACCGCCCAGCGCGTGGCGTCGGTCAGGGAGAACGATGGTGCGCGGTATCCGCACACGTCTCCCTGGTGCTGCCGGGCGTGCAGATCGAGGCAGCGGGTGAGATCGCGTTCGAATTCATTCGCGTCCATGGATGTGAGCATGCGGTGATCGTAGCCGTGCGTGGCGACCTCATGTCCCCGTCGGATGATTTCCGTGGCGAGTTGCGGCTGCCGCTGCATCACCCAGCCGAGCAGGAAAAACGTCGCCCGGCTGTCCGTCGCATCGAGGAGATCGAGCAGCCGGTCCATGCTGCGTTCGACACGGCTCTCGCAGCGCTCCCAGTCCCTGCGCAGCAGCGGCGGGGACAGGTTGTGCGCGCAGAACCATTCCTCGACGTCGATGCTCAGTGTACCGTCGACCGGCCTTTCCGTCACTGTTGTCATCATCTGTCCCTCATGTTGCTCCCGCAGCGCCGGACTGCGGGTCATGCGGCCCGATTTGCGCGAACGGCATGGAAAGTACTCGAACGCTGCGATTCCACGATCGCTTCGACACGGAGACACGGCAGAGTGGCATACGTTCCCCGGGCGAGCGAATTATTTTCCCGGAAGTCACGTTTTCCTTACCATGGAGAAACTCATCAATGGAAAGGAAATGCCATGGAAGCAGCGGTGATAAAGAACATTTTTCCGATGGGATTCATGTGGGAGACGGGGGATCCCTTCCTGTTCTGCGTGCATCACGCGGACGCCTATCCGCGCGGGAACGAGGAGATGGGACCGGCGGCCTCGCTGGAAGGGAGAAATATCGGACAGGATTTCCAGGTAAAGGACGGCTGGCGCATGTATCACGGCGCGAAGGTGCCGGGCTTCCCCGAACACCCGCACCGCGGCTTCGAAACCGTGACCGTCGTGCGCGAGGGCTTCGTCGATCACGCGGACTCACACGGCGCGGCAGGACGCTACGGTAATGGAGACGTCCAGTGGATGACGGCGGGAAGCGGACTGCAGCACGCCGAGATGTTCCCGCTGATCGAACGCGAGAAGGACAATCCCCTCGAACTGTTCCAGATCTGGCTCAACCTTCCGAAAGCGCGGAAATTCGCGGACCCGCATTTCCGCATGCTCTGGGCAGAGAACATTCCCGTCGCAGCGGAGAAAGATGCGCAGGGACGGTGGACACGAACGACGGTGATCGCAGGAGCGCTCGGCGAGGCGCGCGCTCCGGCACCGGCGCCGGATTCCTGGGCCGCAGAAGCAGAAAACGAAGTGGCGATCTGGATCATCGAGATGGAGGACGGCGCGGAATGGACGCTGCCCGCGGCATCGGAGGGACTGAGCAGACGGCTGTATTCCTTCGCGGGCGGGGGCGTGACGCTGGACGGCAACGCGCTCGCACATTACCACGCCGCAGAACTCGACTCCGCAGTCGCGCTGCAGGTGAAAGCAGGCG
>JAVVFP010000188.1:0-6233 GCA_032250495.1 Bacteroidota bacterium
GGGCGCCGGAAATAAAAAAAAACCCCTCCGCGATCGGGAGGGGTCTTTCATACCATCGATGCTGCCGTCAGGCGACGCGCTTCTGTCCGCCCTTCTGGTTGGGATTGCGCGCGGCACGCACCACCACTTCCACCTTGTCGAGGTCGACGCTGACTTCGGCGTTGCAGTAGGGGCAGTACTTGGCCGTCTGTATGTCAAAACTGATGGTGTTTTGGCACATGGGGCACTCGGTAATCACCATCCCGATCACCTTGCCGGTCTGCTTGACTTTCACCGGCTTGGCAGCTGTCTTCTCTGTTGCTTTCATTCTTCACCGTTTCTTTGAACAGTTTTCCATTATCCATTGAATTTACGGAATTTACGAAATTTTTGTTCTCTTATCAATGGAATTCTTCGGTGTTTTTGATTTTCGCCCTTTTTTCGGCAATGCGAGTTCCAGCACCTCGCCCATTTGCTCGACGAGGTGGAAGGTTATCTCGTTGCGCACGGTGTCGGGAATTTCCTTGAGATCGTCCTCGTTGCGTTTCGGCAGCAGCACGGTTTTGAGACCGGCGCGATGTGCGGCGAGCACTTTCTCCTTGACGCCGCCGATGGGCAGCACCTGTCCGCGAAGCGTGATTTCGCCCGTCATGCCGAGGTCGTTGCGCACGACGCGGTCGGTGAGCAGGCTGGTGAGCGCGACGAGCATGGTGACGCCGGCGGAGGGACCGTCCTTGGGAACGGCGCCGGCCGGCACATGGACGTGAATGTCGAGCGTATCGCGGAAGTTTTCGGGCACGCCCAGTTCCTTCGCGTTGGCCGCGATATAGCTCAGGGCCGCCTGCACGCTCTCCTTCATCACATCGCGCACCTGTCCGGTGATGATCAGTCGCCCCTTGCCTTTCATTTTCGTGGCTTCGATAAAGAGGATGTCCCCGCCGACCGGGGTCCAGGCAAGTCCGGTGGCGATACCCGGCACGCATATGCGCTCCGCGACTTCGGGGAAAAATTTGCGCGACGAGATATAGGTCGGTAGGTTTTCCGCGTTGACCGTCACTTTTTTCACCTCGCCCTCGGCGATGCGGCGGGCGACGCCGCGGCAGATATCCGCGAGCTTGCGCTCGAGATTGCGCACACCGGATTCGCGCGTATAGCGGTCGATCAGGTCACGGATGACGTCGTCGCCCATGCGCAGCTGTTTTTCATCCAGACCATGCTCGTCGAGCTGCTTGGGCAGCAGGTGCCGGCGGGCGATATGCAGCTTCTCGTCGATGATGTAGCTGGGGATTTCGATGATTTCCATGCGGTCACGAAGCGCGGGCTGTATGGTATCGAGCGTGTTCGCCGTGGCGATGAAGAGCACGCTGGAGAGATCGAAGGGAACTTCCAGGTAATGATCGCTGAAATTCACGTTCTGCTCCGGATCCAGGACCTCGAGCAGCGCGGAGGTGGGGTCGCCGCGGAAGTCCATTCCCACTTTGTCGATCTCATCGAGCACCATGACGGGATTGCAACTGCCCGATTTCTTGATGCTCTGGATCACGCGGCCGGGAAGCGCACCGATATAGGTGCGCCGGTGACCGCGGATCTCCGCCTCGTCCCGGACCCCGCCGAGCGAAAAGCGCACGTACTTGCGTCCCATGGCATCGGCGATGGATCGTCCGAGCGAGGTCTTGCCCACGCCCGGGGGCCCCACGAAACAGAGGATGGGACCGCGCATGTCATTCTTGAGCTTGCGCACCGCCAGGTATTCGAGCACGCGCTTTTTCACCTTTTCCAGGCCGTAATGGTCCTTGTCAAGCTGCTCTTTCACCTTCCTGATGTCGAGATTGTCCTCGGTGCGAAGCTGCCAGGGCATTTCCAGCAGCCAGTCGAGATAATTCCGCGTCACGCTGTACTCCGCGGCGGCGGGACTCATGACGGTGAGGCGGCTGAGCTCCTTTTCCGCGACCTTGCGTACCTCGGCTGGCATGTCCAGCTCCTCGAGCTTTTTACGCATCTCGTCGACTTCCAACTGGTCTTTTTCCTCACCGAGTTCCTTTTTGATTGCACGCAGCTGCTCGCGAAGGAAGTACTCGCGTTGCGCCTTGTTGATGGAATCCTGCACGTCGGCCTGAATTTTCTGACTCAATTCCTGCCGCTGTATGATTTTGCTCAGCGCCACGGCAAGCTTATTGAGGAAACCCTTCATGTCCATGGTCTCGAGCAGTTCCTGTTTTTCCGGCACGGGCACATTGAGCATGGCCGCGACCAGGAAGGCGAAGGTCGCCATTTCCTGCGTGTTCATGATGAGATTGAGCTGCTCGGGGTTGGCCTCGGGAAGCAGTTGTTCGAGATCCTTGAGCTGTGCGCGGATATTCGCCACCAGCGCGACGACCTCCATGTCCTCCCCCGAAACCGCTGCTTCCTCGAGGCGCTCGATTTCGGCCTGCAGATAAGGTTCTTCCGCCGTCAATCCGAGAAAACGTGCGCGGGACTGCCCCTGCACGACCACGCTCTTGCTGCCGTCCGGCATGGTGTAGATTTTCACCACGCGCACGACGGTTCCCGTATCGTAGAGATCCGCGTCCTGCGGTACGTCCACCGAGGAGTCTTTCTGCGTGAGTACCATCACGGAACGCTGATGCTGATGGGCTTCCTCGATCAGGCGTACGGAACTCGGACGGCCGACAAAGAGCGGCATGATCTGCCCGGGAAAAAAAACAATGTTGCGCAGCGGGAGTACCGGCAGCACTTCCCTGCCGGCGGCATTGCGCTGCACCACACCATCCCCATCGCTGTCCTTCGTAGTATTCGTACTGATAACTTCCTTGGCCATGTGATCCTCTCTTCGTTGTGCCGGCTTCCCCGCGCCGGAGGTGCTTGATTCAGGTCTTGTCCAGCTGCAAGAACCATGCCATGGCAACAATCTGCCGATGACGACCGCTCCCACTGACTTTCTGTCAGTTCCCATTCGCAGCTCCTCTGCCATATTGTCGGTCAGTTATGACAAAAGGGAGTGAATTGCTGGTTTTCGGTCGGCAGGGACGCACTATGGAAAATATTTCTCGCTTCCGCCAATTATTTCGGCATGTTTTCCACAGTTTCTGCATATTTCAGGCGGAAATCAAGTGACAAGGATATGGGATGCGCCAGCGGGGCGCAGCGCGATGCAATGGAAATGAAAGTCACGATGATACAGGCCTATGTTTACCGGCGCAGTGCGGACGGGGATATGTCCTATCTCCTCCTCCGTCGCGCGACCGGCGAGCGGCTCTACCCCGGGATGTGGCAGATGGTCACCGGGCGCCTCGAGGCAGGGGAACGCGCCGTCGACGCGGCAAAGCGCGAGATTTTCGAGGAGACCGGCCTGCGCGTGACGGAACTGACCGTCGTGCCCTATGTCGCGTCCTTCTATTTCGCCCCGGACGATGCCGTGCATCACGTTCCCGTTTTCGCAGCCGAAGCGCCGACCGATTTCATCATCCATCTCTCGGTAGAGCATGAGGATGCCGCATGGCTTCCCTTCGCGGAAGCACATGAGCGCCTCGTGTTTCCCGGGCACCGTGAGGGACTGCGCACGTTGCGGGATTATATTCTTTCCGACATCCGCGCTCGCGAGGATTTCTGACGGATCACACTTCAAACGGAGGATATACGAATGAAACCCTTTTCCCCGACCCTCTGTATCACCCTGCTGCTGATCGCCGCCTTCACCCAGGCATGCAACTTCACGACGGCGAATATCGAGCGCGCTGTCATGGCCCGTTCGGTGGACGAGAATTCCGCCCCCGTGGAAGAAACCGCCAGCTTCAACGCATCAGAATCACTGCTGCACTGCGCAGTGAAGATGGAGAACACACCGAGCGGCACACGGGTAAAGGCCATCTGGTACTACATGCCGGAGGACGAGGAGCGCCAGGTCCTCGATTCGACGGAGATCACCATCGAATCCGGCGCATGGATCGATTTCACCCTGCGTCTCGCAGAGATCAACCTTCCGTACGGATCCTACGTCGTCGACCTCTATGTCGACGACGAGTATCGGCAGAACGTCCCCTTCACCATCGAACCGATGTACCCGGATTCCTGGGTCAAGGAGGCCGTCATGGCGAAAAGCGTCAGCGCCGATTACTTCCCCACCGAGGTCACCTGGGTGTTCGAGGAAGGCAGCGACAATATCTATGCCCCGATATACGCAGCGGGTCAGCCGGAAGGAAGTGTTTTCGCTGCCGTCTGGTACGTCCATGACGCCAGCGGCAACCGCGAGGAAATTTCATCCTACGAACTGAGTTACGACGAAGAAGGCTGGATCGGCTTCTCGCTCAGCCTGCCGAATGGACTGCCGGCCGGAAAATACTCGGTCGACATACTCGTCAACGACGAAGTACAAAACACACTCGAGTTTCGCGCGGAGTAAAGTGCGGACCAGGCAGCTCTTCGGCATGCGTCGCAGGACACGCGACCCCGCCCCGCCCCGAAAAGGCGGGGCGGCTGTTTTTTGCATGCTGGATAAATGCTGTAACGGCAAGGCATTAGCACTCCGGGTCACTGAGTGCTACCTTGCGTCGCAACGACGGGCGTTGTATGTTTGAAGACGCTGCGTGCCGGGAACGCATTCCGGATCGCGGCACGACGGAGATGCATATGGAAAACAGCTTTGATGACATAGAGCAGCTCTCGGACCGTGAACGGCAGGTACTGCTGTCCATTATCGAGCAGCATGTCCTGACCGCGCTGCCGGTCGGGTCGCGTACGCTTTCGAAAAGCGGGGAGCTGAACCTGAGTCCCGCATCGATCCGCAACGTGATGTCCGACCTCGAGGAGCGCGGCATGATCGGACATCCCCATACTTCCGCGGGACGCATTCCTACGGACCTGGGGTATCGCTACTACGTGAATTCCATCATGGAGGGAATTTCTCTCTCCGGGGAGGAGCGTGCGCTGATCGAACAGCAATTCACCGAGACGCTGCCCTCCGCGATCGAGGAACTGGTACGAAAAAGTTCGCACATCCTCAGCAGGATATCCCAACAGCTGGCGATCGTATCCGCACCCACACTGGGGCGCGGCGTTCTCCAGCGCCTGGAGCTCGTGCAGGTGGCCTCCGACAAGATCATGGTCATTCTCTCGATCCGCTCCGGCATCGTGAAATCCATCATCCTGCAGATACAGACGGAAATAAACCGCCGCCAGCTGGACGAGATTTCCGTACTGCTCAACGACCGACTGGGGGGACTCACACTGCAGGACATTCGCGAAACCTTCGCGGACAGGTTGCGGAACGCCGGTTCTGACGACAACGGCATCATTCGCCTCTTCGTCGAGTCCTCCGACCGCCTGTTCTCCGAACGGCTCGAAAGTGACGCGGTGTGCATCGACGGTATCGAGTCGATAACCCGGCAGCCCGAGTTCGGCAATCCCGACCGCATGCGCAACATCATCCAGCTGGTCGAAAACCAGAACGTGATCGTGCACGTGCTCGATTCGCTCAGCGGCGGGTCCGCGCTGACCATACGCATCGGACGCGAAATCAACGCCGCGATGCTCAGCGACTACAGCATCATCGCGGCGCCGTATCGCGTCGGTCAGCTCAACGGCACCATAAGCATCGTCGGACCGAAGCGCATGCACTACCCGCGCATGATCGCCATCGTCGACTACCTGGCACGGCTGATCTCGGTCTGAGCACGCGACACGCGAACAATACAATCTGATACAGAGGAGCACATATGTCTGAAAAGGAAAAATCGCAGGAACAGGACGAAGTTCGGCAGACCGTTTCCGACGTCCCCGCCGCGGAAACGCAGGAAGCGGAAAGCGTGGAACTCGATGTCCTTCGCACCGAGGTCGCCACGCTGAAGGAGCAGGTACTCCGGAAGGTGGCGGAGTTCGAGAATTACAAACGCAGGACACGCGAAGAGAAGGACGCCCTGCTCAAGTACGGCGCCGAGGGCGTGATTTCCGAGCTGCTGCCGGTCATCGATGATTTCGAACGCTCACTCGCCGCCGGCAGGGAGCATCAGGACTTCGTGTCCTTCTTCAGCGGCGTGGAAATCATTTACGGTAAGCTGCTGCGTGTGCTGCAGAACCGGGGACTCACCCCGATCGAGGCCGTCGGCAAGCCCTTCGATGTGGACTACCACGACGCCCTGCTCCAGGTGCCCAGCGCTGAGAACGAACCCGGAACCGTGCTTGACGAGGCGGAGAAGGGGTATATGCTGCACGACAAGGTGCTGCGCCACGCCAAGGTTACGGTGTCACGCGAGGTCGAT
>JAVVFP010000189.1:0-6224 GCA_032250495.1 Bacteroidota bacterium
ACAGGCTGTGGATAGGGACGGACGGGGCAGGGGTGTTCGTGAACAGCGGGGGACGCGCCGTCCGGCTCACACGCGACGACGGTCTCGCCGGGAACGCCATCGGCTTCATCATCGCAGACAATCACGGCAGCCTGTACTTCGGCTCCGGCGGAGGCGTTTCCGTGCTCCCGCGCGCCAACATTCAGTACCTGATGCCCGTGGATTCGGGGGACATGTACATGTACCGGCGGGGCTACATCTTCGCGCATCTTCCTTTTCTGCGCGCCACCGCCCTGCACACGCTGGGACCGCCGACGGACTTCCTCTCCCGCGATTACACGCGGTCAGCCGTGATGCGCGACGGTAGCGGCCGGCTCTGGTTCACATCCGCCCACGGGGTCACCTGCTACAATCCCCCGCGTCCCATGGCAAACGGGCGCTGGCAACCGCCGCTGTGCCGTCCCGTACTCGAGGACGGCGATCCCGCCGTGCCGTACCCCATGTATCTCGCCGCGCTCTGCATCAACGATACCTGTACCACGCTACGCGGAAAGATCATGTTGGGACCGGACGACAACGTCCTGCGTATGCGCATCCTCCTGCCCACGTTTCGTAATCCCGGGCGCCTGCGCTTTCTCTACCAGCTGCAGGGCATGGAATACAGCTGGCATGTGTCCACCGACGGCGAGATTCTTTATACCGGACTCAAGCCGGGCTCCTACATCCTCGCCGTGCAGGCCGCACTCGGCGAAGGCGTGTGGACACAGCGCCGCCGGCTGCTGGAAGTGGACGTGGCCGCACCTTTCCTGGAAACCGCCTGGTTCTGGGTCCCGCTCATTCTGCTGGCCGCGGTCGTCGGCTTTCTCATGCAGAAGCAACGCTACGCCTGGCTGCTCGCCCGCGAGCGCAGGCGCCGGAAACGTGATCCCGGCGACATGTTTTACCATCCCAATTGACCTGTGAAGGAGCCTGCCATGACCGTCGAAGAAATCCGCGCGCACTTTCCCTTCCTGGCGAACGGAATGATATACCTCAATCACGCCGCAACGGGTCCCTGGTCACGCGACGTCGAAGCCGCCGTACAGCGGCATGTCGAGGGACGGACGCGCGGAGCGGTGGAAATCTTCTCCGAAACCGTGCGCATCATCGCCGAGGCCCGCACGATGGCCGCCGCCATGATCGGGGCGGAGGCGGCGCGCCTCGCCTTCGTGCTCAATACGTCCGAGGGACTCAACATTCTCGCTCAGGGACTGCACTGGAAAAGCGGCGACCGCGTGCTGCTCGTGGACAGGGAGTTTCCCTCGAACATCTACCCGTTCCTCAATCTCGCGCGCCACGGGGTGGAGGTGGACTGGGTACCGCAGGTGGACGGCCGTATCGATCTCGACGACGTCGCGCGCGCGATGACGCCGCGCACACGTCTCGTCGCCGTCAGCTGGGTGCAGTTCCTCTCCGGCTTCCGCATCGACCTGGCCGCGCTGCGCGGTATCTGCGACCGCTACGACGCGCTGCTCAGCGTGGACGCCATTCAGGGCATCGGCGCCGTGCGATTGGACCTGCGGGAAACACCCGTGGACTTCCTCTCCTCCGGCGTGCAGAAATGGCAGCTGGGGCCGCAGGGCGTGGGCATCGTCTACGTTTCGGAACGTGCGCAGGAGCGCATCGCGCAGGCGCACTGCGGCTGGATCAGCGTGCAGAACGCATGGGATTTCTTCGATTACCGGCTCGACCTGCAAGAGGACGCCCGCCGCTACGAAAACGGCACCTTCAACTCCATCGGCATCACCGGGTATCACGGGGCGCTGCAGCTGTTCGAAGAGATAGGCCACGACCGGGTCGCCGCACTGGTGCGGGAAAACAATACGTACACACTGCGACGCGCCAGGGAAATGGACTTCGACGTGATCACGCCCGGGGAGGAAGAGGCGCGCGCGGGCATCGTCACCTTCCGTCACCCGCGCGCCGAGGAAATGCAGCAGCATCTCCACGCGCAGCGCATGATCGTCTCCGCGCGCGTGGGTCATGTCCGCATCTCCCCGCACTGCTACAATACGCCGGAGGAAATCGACACCCTGCTCGCGGAAGCCGCCGCCTTTCTCCACCGGTGAGCATGGAGTTCCCCGGATTTTCTATTCAGACGCACAAGTGGTAATTTTCCGTTTCCCAGCCGCCCCGGGCGGATCAGTATGTCACACACAGAGCGATTTCATCCCATGAAAAAAATTGTCGAATGCGTTCCGAATTTCTCCGAAGGCCGCGATCAGGCCGTCATCGAGGCCATTGCGCAGAGCATACGCGAGACGCCCGGCTGCACGCTGCTCGACGTCGACCCGGGCAAGTCGACCAACCGCACGGTGTACACCTTCGTCGGATCGCCGGAAGCCGTGGTTGAAGGCGCCCTCGCCGCGGCGCGCAAGGGATACGAGCTCATCGACATGACCCGGCACGAAGGAGAACATCCCCGCATGGGGGCGATGGACGTCTGTCCCTTCGTTCCCGTCGCCAACGTGACCATGGAGGAATGCGTGGACTGCGCGAAAGACTTCGGCGCCCGCGCCGCGGAAGAACTGGGCGTGCCGATCTTCCTTTACGAGGAGGCGTCGACGGTCGATTACCGCAAGAGCCTCAAACAGATCCGCGCCGGGGAGTACGAAGGAATGAAGGACAGGATTGTCACCGCGGAGTGGAAGCCCGACTTCGGTCCCGCGGAATTCGTGCCCCGCTGGGGCGCGACGGCGACCGGCGCGCGGTTCTTCCTCGTCGCCTACAACGTGAACATTCTCGGCACGAAGGAGCAGGCACATCGCATCGCCCTCAATATCCGTGAACAGGGCCGCGGAGCCGGGGAGCCCGGCCGCCTCAAGGCGGTCAAGGGCATCGGCTGGTATGTCGACGAGTACGACATGGCGCAGGTGTCGATGAACCTCGACAACTACACGATCACACCGCCGCATATCGCCTTCGAGGAATGTGCGAAGGATGCGCGTGAACTGAACCTGGCCGTCGCCGGATCGGAAATCGTCGGCATGCTTCCCCTCGAGTCCATGATCATGGCCGCCGACTACTACATCGAAAAGGAAAATCTTTTCATCATCGACGAAAAGCAGAAAATCCGTCTCGCGATAGAACGTCTCGGTCTCAACTCCGTGTCCACCTTCGTACCTGAAAAGCGCATCATCGAGTACATGATCGAGGAAGAGAACAGCGAACCGCTGGCAAGCATGTCCGTGCGCGGCTTCATCGAGCTGACCGGGGCGCGTACCTCGGCGCCGGGCGGCGGTTCGGCCTCCGCCCTCATCGCGGGACTGGGCGCCGCGCTGGGCGCCATGGTCGGATGGATGACCTACGGCAAGCGGAAATTCGAGGAAAAGGACGCCACGATGCGCCGGCTCATTCCGCCGCTCGACGCGGCCATGCGGCGACTCATCCCGATGATCGACGCGGACACCGACGCGTTCAATGATTACATGAACGCCATCGGCATGCCGAAAAGTACCGACGAGGAGAAGGCGGCACGCAGCGCCGCCATGCAGGAAGGACTCAAGAAGGCGGTGGACGTGCCGCTCACGACCATGCGTATCGCCGACACCTGCTGGGACACCATGGTGGAGATGGCCGCGCATGGAAACATCAATTCGAAATCCGACCTCGAAGTCGGCGCCAAGGCGCTGGAAACCGGCAGCTGGGGCGCGTACAAGAACGTGATGATCAACCTCGGCAGCATTAAGGACGAGGATTTCACGCTTCGCATCACCGGCGAGGCCGAAGCCCTGCTGGCCCGCGCAAAGGAAAAATGCATCGAAGTGCTCGGTGTGCTCGACGGCCGCTAGCATTTCCCGTACCCGTCATTCCCCCGTGCCCGTCATACTCCGGTGTGGCGGGCGCTTCTATTCCCGGAGTTCCCACAGCGGTATGTAACCGATTTCCTGTACGATGCGCTGGCCTGCGTCGCTGAGTACCCAGTCGATGAACAGCTTGGTCTTTCCCCGTGGCGGTTCGGAGGCGAAGAAGTAAAGGTACCGTGCAATCGGATAACTGCCATTGCGCACATTCTCCGCAGTCGGTTCGACACCTTCGACGCGACTGAGCGTTACATCCCTGCCGTACGCGAGCCCCCCGTAGCCGATGGCGCCGGCCTGCGCCTGCACTCGTCGGATGACCGCCGCGGTGGTCGGAACGGTCTCCGCGGCATCGCTGTAGGGTTCCCCGTCGAGGACGTGCTCCTCGAAGAACAGGAAGGTGCCGGAGTTCGGCTGTCTGCCGATAACCGTGATCGGGAGATCCGTACCGCCGACCTGCTTCCAGTTCATCGTGCGTCCGGCAAAAATATCCTTCAGCTGCGCGCGGCCCAGGTTCGTAACCGGGTTGGACGGGTGCAGGTACACGCTGAGGGCGTCCCTGGCGGTCAGTATGCTCAGTCCCAGTGACCCCTGTTTTTCAAGGAGCTGCCTGACCTCGTCGGGACGCAGGGAGCGTGAGGCGGATGAGAGGTGGACATCGCCGTCGATCAGGGCACGGATTCCCGTCGCGGATCCACCGCCCTCGGCGTAGACCGCGATGTCGGGATGCTGCTTCATGAACTCCTCCGCCCAGCGGATGACCAGGTGCAGCATGGTGTCCGATCCCTTGATGCGCAGCACCTGCGGCGCGTCGTCCAGCACCTCGGGGGACGAGGCGCAGCCCCCGGACCACAGTGCGGCCGTGATCAACAGCAGCACGCGCAGTGCCGGGGCGCGGAGACCGCGGAGAACGGCGTAACGGGTTCGCCCCGGTATTGAATGAAATCTCATCGTTCCTCCGCGAGCGACCGAAGACGCGCATTGATGTATCGTGAGCCGCGCACCCACTGCGGCGGTTCATAGGTGTTCGCGATGGCGGCTATATATGCAAGCAGGATTTCGACATGCTGCCGGACTGCGGCGGAATTGACGGGCTGTCCCGCGTCGTCACGCGGTGCGTGATAGCGCTCCTCCCCCCAGCGCAGAAAGCGGTGCATACCCTCCTCCCGCGAAAGATTTCGATAGCGCGTACCCTCCATGATCAGGATCGACGGGATGCCGGCCTGCGCGAAACTGATCTGATCACTGCCGGCAAAGGCCTCCATGATATCGAATTCCGGCGGAATCGGGGATACGGTCATCCCCAGTTCCTGCGCCAGACGCTGCAGGTGCCTGTCCATGGTCGAATACTCCGCACCGATGCCGACCACATCGTCGAAGGTGTCGATGATGGCGAGTCCGTCCACGTTGAGATTCGCAACACTGCGATGAAGCGGGACCACGGGATCGGCACAGTAGTAGCGGGAACCGAGCAGACCCTTTTCCTCTCCGGTCACGAAGAGAAAAAGGACGGATCGGCGAAGGGGAATGTTCTCCTCCCGTAGCACGCGGGCAAGCTCCAGCAGCGCAGCGCAACCAAGGGCGTTGTCGACGAATCCATTGTAAATCGAATCCGCATCCGTCGCCGGACCGATACCGAGATGGTCATAATGCGCGCTGCAGATGATCCACGAATCGCGGAGCAGGGGATCGCTGCCGGAGAGCGCGCCGAGAACATTGGCGGCGAGGAAGTCCCGTTCACGGAAAACACCGGTAAAACTGGCGCGCGTCCGCAGCGGGAAACTGCGTACGGTCCCGGAACTGTCCATACCGAGCACGTCCTCATACCGGAACGCACTGCCGCGGAAAATATCCCCCGCGCATTCCGGTCGCAGCAGCACGCTCAGATGCCCCGGTGTCGTGATCGGCAACCGCACGTCCTCGAAGGAAAACATGCGTCGCCAGTCATTCCACGTGTACCCTTTGTCCACCCGGGGCAGCGGCAGCATGATGCTCCCGCGTGCGCCACGGGTGAGTGCGATGCGCTGCTTCATCTCCGGAACGGAATACAGCGTCGGCCGTGCCCCGGCGAAGTAGGCCTCGTCTTCGGATGCCGGCTCGCCGGAAAGGTAGACGACGATCGCGTTTTCGACGTTGATGTTCTGGTAGTCGTTGTAATCGTACTCGGGCGCCACGATGCCGTAACCGACGAAAACGAGACGCAGGGGACGCGGGATGAAGGTCTGTGCACCGGTCTTGTAGAGCGTGTAATCGTCCCCCAGTCGCAGTGGGATTTCCTCCTCGTCGAAATACAGGGACAGCCGGCTCTCGGGCAGCGCAGTGGCCCCGTGCAGCGGGAAATGCTGGAAGTAGGTGGAATCGTCTCCGGCAGGCAGCAGACCCAGACGCGAGAGCTGCGAAGCCAGG
>JAVVFP010000190.1:0-6221 GCA_032250495.1 Bacteroidota bacterium
CACCTGTTTGCGATACAGCAGCACGTTGGTGTTCGGCAGCGGCTCACCCGGATTGTCGAAGCGGTGCAGCGTCCCGCTGATGCGGGGCCTCTTCGGAATCACATCCACGCGCACGGTCGCGCGCATGGCGCCCGGCTCATAGGCCTCGTTGAAGGTCGCACGATCGAAGGTCAGTGACTTGCCCGCCTCGTCGACTTCATCCATGAAGAAGCCGAAATCGAAGTTCCTGATCGTACCGTGATAGTACCGTTCCGATTCCTCGGAACTGGTGACCATCACCTGGTAGCTGTCGCCCGCGCCCGCGTTCTTCGCGAGGAAAGGGATGCTGCAGGCGCCCTGCATGTCGGTCTCTGTCCTGGCGATGAACTCTGCATCCCCGAAACCCATTTTATTGAGGCCAGTGGGCTCATGCGGATCGAGGGGACCTTCATTCGACGGCACGTCGAAGGGACGCGATCCGCGGATGACCGAGACGTTCATGCCGGAGAGCACGTAACTGTCCTCCCCCCAGGCATGCCGCACCTCGATGTCGGCGATATAGGAGCGCACCAGACCGTACAGCGTTCCCGCATCGAACGTCTCCCCGGGCTGCACCTTGAATTCGTCCGAGGGACTGCACAGGTGCACGTCGCTGACCTCGATCTGGTAGTAACGGTACAGGTCCCCGTGCACGGTCGCCTGGAACTCCTTCGACCCGCAGAGAATTTCCGCGTTCTCCAGGATGCGTCCCGTACTGTCGTCACCGAAAAACGTGAATTCGAAGGTTCCGTCCGGCTTCGTGGACGTCGTGGCGACGAGGGTCTCCGACTCGTACAGCGTGCCGCCGCTCTGGTAGGGATAAAAGGCGGACTGCGGTACCGTCCGGTGACGGCGATACAGCTTGAGATGTATGCCGCCCATGGCCCTGTCCTCCTTCATATCGAACACGCCGGCGGCCAGCGCGACCTGCTGCAGCTGCTGCGCCTGCACGCCCTGCTGCGCCTGCACGCCCTGCTGCGCCTGCACACCCTGCTGCGCCTGGACGGGCGGAGTCGACTGCGGCGTCTGCGTCGTGCCGGGTTTCACATTCTTTCCACTCTTCGGCATCACGATGCTGCGCGGCGCGGGGATGCGCGTCTTGTACCAGGTCGCCTTCAGCGTCCCGCGGAAGCGTGTCATTTTCGCGAAGACGAGATTGGGCGTGACGTTGATATTGGGCGAGACCGTGCTTGCTCCCTTGTCCTTCTCGCTGAACTGCTGCCGGAAACCGGGCGGGACGGGGGGATCATAGGTGAACGACCAGATCTCGCTTCGCCCGTCATCCCGGAAGGAATAGCGCTGCTCCTCGTCGTAGGCCTCCACCTGCCAGGCGTAGCGGTGTCCCTTCTCCAGCGGTGGATCCGATGCGCGGTACTGGTACACGGGCACGCTCTGTCCTTCGCGCACGACCAGCGGCAGGTTGGTGCGCATCGCGTTCGAAACATTCTCCTGGCCCGGATCCAGCTCGATGAGGGTGAGGCGGTACCGCGCGAACTTCCCGCGTCCCATGGGCACCGTCGTCCACTGGAACGCGGGATCGGCGGTGACCTGCGAAGTGTTGGCGGGGGCGATCAGCGCCGGTGCCTGCAGCAGGCGTATGCCGAAGGAGGTACATGCCAGCGGGGATCGGATATCGTGCGGCACATCGTAGGCGACCAGCTGCACGCAGAGACGGAAATCGTCCTCGGGCAGCCTTCCGCTGCGCCTGGTCTCCGCGGCCGACTGTCCCCGGTACTGAACGACTCCCTCATCGATCAGGTAGACGTCCACCGCGTTGTAGCTGCTGCTCCCCGGGGGAATCATCACCGGCGGCACCGCGGCGTCCACGTTCGTCTCGGCCACGCGTCCCCGCTGCGTCCCTTCGATGTAGCCCGAGAAACGCACCGCGACCTCGCCGGGCGTGGGATTGTTGACGATGAAGCGGATGGTGTTCGGATTCGAACGCCAGTCGGCGATATAGGGCGAAGGATTCGGATCCATCTGTATGCTCAGCGACAGCTGTGCGCGCGCCTCCGCCGAACACAGCAGCAGCATGGCGATGCAGAGGAACAGTCCGTGATGTTTCATGATGATCTCCTGGCCGGGCGCGGGCCGTACATGTATGCCTTCTGCGTAGTTTCTTATGCCTTCTGCGAGGTTTTTTATGCCTGCTGCGTCGTTTCTTTGATCGTCAGAAGCCGAAGCGGCGCGAATACTGCAGCCGCGTCACCGTACCGGAATAGGAGCGGCGCAGGGGATTGACGGCGTCGTAGGTGTTGTACTGGAAACGGAATTCGAGCGCGTCGGCGACTCCGACGCGGTAGCGCGCGGAGAGCGCGAAGATGTCCTGCGTATCGGTGTCGGTGTCACTGCCGGCGCGGGTGAGGTTGCGCGTGTAGGTCAGATCGGTATTGAGGTCATTGTCGAAGAAGCTGTACTGCACGCCCACGGTGATGCCGCGGATGATGTCGGTCTGGAAGGCGGTACTGATCTCGGTGAACTGCAGGGCGGCGGAAAAGCCGTAGCCGGCGACGAAACTGTTCGTGTAGCTCAGCACCGTGGTGAACACGTCGTTGTCGGAGGTGGCGCCGGTGAGTATGTTTTCGTCGGCGAAAAGCTGCCGTGTGAGAAAGAGCATGAAGAAATGCTGCGCGGTGGAGGAAGTGAGCGCGTATCGGGGAGAGAGGGACCAGGATTCGCTGACATTCTCGATGCGCGTGCTGTCGTTGACCGGCAGGCTCCCGGCGCTGCTGGACATGCTGTAATTCGAGTACTGTCCGTCGATGCCGAAAGCGGGATCGGGCATCCAGTTCACATTGGCGGAACCGATCACGCGGTCGGTCGTCGCGATGCGGTCGTCGAAGAGGTTGTCGTGCCGGAAGCCGATCGATCCGCTGGCGCGCAGCGTTCCGTCGGACAGCCGGAAGGCAGGCATGATCGTGATGTCCTCGAGATCGCTCTGCGTGTACAGCGCGCCCATGGTTTCGTACTCGGGTTCGACACGCGCGTACTGCAGGCGCAGTGACCAGAGTTCTGCGAAGTAGGTGCCGCCGAGGCGGAAGGCGAAATTCAGTCGCGTGGACAGCCGGGTCTCGTACAGTCCCGCGCTCGCCGTGACCACCTCCTCGTCCTCCACCGCGGGAAGGAAGGTATCGCGGGTAAAGAAGCTGCCCGCCGCCTCCCCGTCCACCACGAAAGTCCCCTCGGCGAAGGCGAGTTTTCCCGACATGCCGAGCACGAGATTCTCCGAGGGAAAGACATCGCCCGTCGTCGGCGCACGGTCGAGCGACGTCGAATCGTCCCACGCATGCAGCACGGTCAGGTTCACGCCCGCCTTCTCACCGCCGATGCCGGCATTCGCCGTCCAGCCGATACGCTGATACATGGCCCGGATGACCGTCGTGCTGTCCTGCCGCTCCTCCTCGACACTGCGCCGGAAGCGTCCGTACATGCCGCGGAGACGAAACCAGTCCCCCTCCACCTCCGCTCCACCGCCGAGGATGACCGCGTCGTTGAGCGTGAAATCCGAAATGTACATCGAGCGGTAGCCGCCGTGCAGCGTGAGCCATTTGTACCTGGGACTGACGCCGAACTGGTTGAAGGGCTGGTTGAAGGAGCGTTCGGTAGTGGAGAGCACGAAACTGAACGGCAGGTCCACCCCGTAAATCGAGAGCGTGGGATTGAAGTACAGGCGGGCGGAGTTGACCGGGCGACGCGTCTCGAGTCCGGGAATGGAGTAGTTTTCCGCCGCGGTGATCAGCGAGCCGCTGAGTGTGACCGGACGCAGGTCCTGCCGGGACAGGTCCTGGGCACAGACGGAAGCCAATGACAGGGGCAGCAGCAGGCATGCCCACAGGACCTTCATGGCAATGGCAACCGCGGCGTATCGCTGTGTAAGCTCGAGCCGCATGACAGCAGGGTCATCCACACTTGGTGGTGTTCTGGTTCCGTTACGTACTGAAGAACAGCGGAATATAAGGTGCAATACGCATATAATCCACTTCCCCCGCCTGGACACGCGTGAATATATTTTCGCACACAGTGCGTTGCGGAATACCCCGTTGCGGAATACCCCGTTGCGGAATATTCCGATGCCCGGCGTGTTGTCCTGTTATTCCGCGAACTGCAGGATGATGATGAGTATACCCCGTTTCCTGGACTGCTCGAACACCGGTGCGATCAGGCGAATGCGTCCTTCACCCACGTCGTCAAGGACGGCCTTCCCGAGTTCTGCAAGCAGGGAGTGCAGTTCGCGCTCGATGAAACTGCCCTCGAGCTGCGGCTCGGAAGCGACAAGCACCCTTCCGGACAAATCGGTCACGAGGATGCGCTCGACAGGCGTTTCACGCCGCAGCCGCGTAAAGCGCCGGTGCAGATCCGCGAAGTCCTGCGTGCGCAGGCCCTCGAGTACCGCCGGCTCAATCATCTGTCCCATCGCCCGCAGAAGATCCCTGCTGCGCACTTCCAACTGGGCGGCATGTTCCTCCTGCATCGCCGTCAGCTGCGCATCGTGCCGCTGCTGCAGGGTTGATTCCGCGACGATTTTCCACACGAGAAGGCCGAGGGCGATCACGATGAGAATGTATATCGTCCAGCGATACAGTCGGGTACGCAGTTCACTGCGGGGATTGCCGGCACCATCGCCGACAGCATTTGCTTTTTCCGGTGAGGCATCCATATGGGAATCTCCTTTTCCCGCAACCTAGAATATTCAGCGTAAAATGCAAGTCCCGCACGGCATGCGATGGCCCACGTGGCATGCGCCGGTGGATGAAACCGACCTTCTTTCAATAATGTAATGCCGCTTTAAGGTTGCTGTAGGGATGTTCATCGTACATTGCAGTGTGAAAAATCACCACAGTCCGGCACAGCTATGAAGCGGAAGCTATGAAGCGGAAAGGGATGGCAAGGAAAAAAGTGAACGGCGGACGCAGTGTCCGCAGGACTGCGCTGCTCTGCTGCGGCATGGCGGTACTGATCTCCGCGACCTTCGCGAGGGAGCATATTCCGACCAGGCCCGCGACCGAGACCGCGGCCGGGACCACGGGTATCCGCATGCTGTTGCCGGAACTGTGGACTGCGGACGGACTTGCCTCCCGCGCCGTGGTTACGAAGTTTACCGGGCAGCGGGAGGGACGCGACGTTCGCCTGCACTGGGTGACGGCACGGGAAAGCGGCAACCGCGGCTTCGAGGTGCAGCGGGCTTCCTCGCTGAGTCGCGGCTGGGAGCGCCTGCATTTCGTACCCGGCTTCGGCAGCAGTACGCTCGAACAGAACTACCAGTTCACCGACCGCAGCGCCCCGCCCGAGGACGTTCGCTACATGCTCCGCATTCTCGGCAGTGACGGCATGGTGCAGTACTCGCAGATCATCACCGTCCCTGCCGGAAGCATGCTGCGTTCATTCACCGTACAACCGCTGCGCGAGGACGAGGAGAAGATCTTCCGCGCACGCATCGACCTGACCGAGGCCGGTGTGACCGCGCTCTCGGTTATCGACCAGAAGGGACTGACGCTGCTGCGCGTCATGGCCGCCACACAGCTGGAAGCGGGAAAACACGACTTCATCGTCGACTGCTCGAAAGTCCCGCACGGAACATACACGCTGATGCTTCACATCCCGGAAGGCCGGTACTCCCGCCTTCTGAACGTTCCCTGACCCCCGCTGCCCCGCGGAACATTCGTTCCTCCCCCGCTGTTGTATGCAGTACACTGTCCATCTCACGAAAGGGACCTGCATGCGGCTCCGCACGAAACTTTTTTTTCTCTGGCTCCTCCTCTTTCCCGCACTCTCATACGCACAGAAAGCACCGGCCGCGGAAGTGCTCTCGGTCGCCGGGAAATCCGTTCCCGTCTACGAGGGCTTCGATGCGCTGCTTCCCCTGCTGCGCGAGCCGGACGATGCGCTGCTCGTCGTCAATTTCTGGGCCACCTGGTGCGCCCCCTGCGTGAAGGAACTGCCGTATTTCGAGGAGCTGGTGGACGGCGAACACGGGAAGCGCGTGCGCGTGCTCCTGGTCAACCTCGATTTCCGCAAGCAGCTGCGCACACGGCTGCTCCCCTTTCTCGAGAAACATTCCGTCCGGGCCGACGTCGTCGTCCTCGACGACCCGGATGCCAATGCCTGGATCGACCGCGTCGATTCCAGCTGGAGCGGCGCCATTCCCGCGACGCTCTTCCTCGGTCCCGGTATCAGGGAATTCCATGAGCAATCATTCACTCGCG
>JAVVFP010000191.1:0-6221 GCA_032250495.1 Bacteroidota bacterium
CACGATTCAGCGGCAAGGGCAAATCCTCCCCGCGCCAGCAGCGTGCCGGTCACGGACAAAAACACGCCGAAAAGCGCGGCGGGAAGCGCACGGGTTCCAAAAACGGTGGTCGCCGCGAGAAAGCCAGCGCTGATCGTCGCAGCGAATACGCGGACTTCAATTTCGCGCCGCTGTCGAAGAGCCGCGGCGAAGATGCAGCGGGAAGCAGCCCCAAAAACGGCAAGCCGTCCAATGGAAAGCGCGGGAAGTTCCAGTCGCAGGGCGAAGGCACCGGCGCCAAGAAATCGCGTCGCCGGGACCCGCGTTTCGCACGCTGATCCGTCCGACGTAGAATGACATGAAAAAACCCGTTCCGGTTTTCCCGGAACGGGTTTTTTACTTTCGCATCGCGGGAAACTACTTCCAGGCGGTGACCACGCGTTCGATACCGCCGTAGTCTTTTCGTGCCGCGATATCCCGCAAACCCGTCTGCTCCAGCATCGCCATGACGCTCGCGGCCTGCCCGGCCCCCACTTCGAGCACCAGCAGTCCACCCGGCGCGAGTAGCGTATCGACACGCTCGGCGATGCGCCGGTAGAAACGCAATCCGTCGCCGCCGTCCGTCGCCGCGATCAGCGGTTCGAAGTCACGGATTTCCGGCTGCAGTTCGTCGAGTTCGGCCTTGGGTATGTACGGGGGATTCGAGGCGACCACGTCATAGGGAACGTGGGAGGCCTCGATGCTGCCGTCGAAAATGTCCTGCAGCGAGAATGCGATGCGTCCGTCGAGGCCGTGACGTGCGGCATTCTCACCTGCCAGCGCCAGGGCTTCGAGGCTGATGTCCGTCGCAGTGACATGAACGCCGGGAAGCTGGACCGCGAGTGCAATGGCGATGGCGCCGCTGCCGGTGCCGATGTCCAGCACGCGCAGGTCGCTTTGCAGCTGTCCTTGCTTGTGAAAATCCAGGACGGCGTCGATGAGGTGTTCGGTGTCGGGACGCGGAATCAGGACGGCGGGAGTAACGGCAAGCTCCAGTCCGTAGAACTCGGTGCTGCCCACGATGTACTGCACAGGTTCGTGGTTGAGGCGACGCCGCACGAGCGCCCGGAACTCCGCAAGTTCATCATCCGAGACCGGCTGGTCGAAACGCAGGTACATCTGCAGGCGTTTCTGCCGCAGCACGTGCGCGAGCAGGTGTTCCGCGGAGAGCTTCGCCTCGCCGATCCCTTTCTCGGTGAAGAACGCGGCGGATTTTCGAATCAGGGAGAGAACGGTTTCCTGCGCCATCGGGAATTACTTCCGTTTGCCGAACACATGCGGGATGGCCTGGTCGACGGTGGCCACCGGAATGATCTTCAGTCCCCGGCGGATTTTCGCCGGGACTTCAGGCAGATCCTTCTTGTTGTCCTGCGGAATCAGTACGCGCTTGATGCCATGACGGCGGGCGGCGAGCAGCTTCTCGTTGAGTCCGCCAATGGCCAGCACGTCGCCGTGCAGCGTGATTTCTCCTGTCATGGCGATATCCGGTTCCGGTGCGCGGTTGGTCAGGAGGGAAAGCATGGCCAGCGTCATCGTCATGCCCGCGGACGGTCCATCCTTGGGGATGGCGCCTTCCGGGAGGTGAATGTGAATCTCGCGCTTTTCAAAGGCATCGGCCGAGATGCCGAGGCGTTCGGCGTTGGAGCGCAGGTAGCTGAGCGCGGCCTGGGCGGATTCCTTCATCACGTCGCCCAGCTGTCCGGTGAGCGTGAGCTTTTCGCTCCCTTTCATGATGCTGACGTCCACGTGCAGGATGTCGCCGCCGACGCTGGTCCACGCCAGTCCGATCAGCGAACCGACCTTGCCCTTGCGCGCCAGTTCCTTGCTGCGATGCTTCGGCACGCCGAGAAATTTCTCCACGCGCTGCTCGGTCACCGTGAAGGCGGCAGGGTCTTTTTTCCCGCGCGAAGCGCGTCCTGCCATCTTGAAGACGATTTCCCGGGCCATTTTCCGGCACACCGTCGCGATGTTGCGTTCGAGATTGCGCACACCTGCTTCCTGCGTGTACTCGCGGATGATTTTCAGCAGGGCGTCTTCCTCGAACGTCACGTTGAATTCCGCCAGTCCGTGTTCCGCGATCTGCTTTTTGAGCAGGTGTCGCTTGGCGATTTCCACCTTCTCATGCTCGAGGTAGCCGGGAAGTTCGATGACTTCCATGCGGTCCTGCAATGGCAGGGGAATCTGGTACTGCACGTTCGCGGTGGTGATGAACATGACTTTCGACAGGTCGAAATCCACGTCGAGGTAATGATCGTTGAAGGTGTTGTTCTGCTCCGGGTCCAGTACTTCGAGCATGGCCGACGTGGGATCGCCGTGGAAATCCCGGCTCATCTTGTCTATCTCGTCGAGCAGGATGACCGGATTGGACGTCCCCGCCTTGCGGATCGCCTGGATAATCTTTCCCGGCATAGAACCGATGTAGGTCCTGCGGTGGCCGCGAATCTCCGCCTCGTCGTGAATGCCGCCGAGGGCGATGCGCGCGAACTTCCGGTTCAGCGTGCGTGCGATGGATTTGCCGAGCGAGGTCTTGCCGACGCCCGGGGGACCGACGAGACAGAGGATCTGCCCTTTCATCTCCCCGACGAGGTTGAGTACGGCGATGTGTTCGAGTATGCGGTCCTTCGGCTTCTCGAGTCCGTAGTGATCCGTGTTGAGCACGCGGCGCGCGTTGCGCACCGAAAGATTGTCATCGGAATACTTTTCCCACGGCATGGCCAGCAGCCAGTCGATATAGTTGCGACTGACGGTGGCTTCGGGGGACATGCCGGGTGTTTTCTTGAGCTTGTCGAGTTCATCGACCGCCTTGGCCATCACGTCCTCGGGCATACCCGACCCGGCGATGCGCGCCTGCAGCTCTTCGAACTCCCCGGATTCCACCTCGTCGTCGTCGCCGAGCTCACGCTGCAGGATGCGGATCTGTTCCTGGATGAAGAATTTCCGCTGTGAGCGCTGGATATTGTCGTTGACCTTCTCGTCGATCTCGTGTTCGACCTTGAGGATGGCCAGTTCGTCGTGGATGATGCTCATCAGGTGATAGTACTGCTGAACGACGTCCTGCAGTTCGAGTATGGATTGCCGGGTCTCGATGTCCACCAGCAGGTTGGCAGCGACGTAGTAGAGTTTGCGCTGTGGTTCGTCGATGTTCTCGTAACCGAAAAGGGATTCATTCGGGATGTCGCGGTGCACACGCACGTATTCTTCGAACGCCGTGTCGAGCTGCCGCATGAGGGCTTTCAGCTCCGTGTTCAGCAGCACCGGCGGCGTGATGACGTCGATGTCGGCGCTGTAGAATTTCTTTTTCGGGAAGCGGATGTTGGTCGCGTGCGCCTGGAAGAGGCCGTCCACCAGCACTTTCATCAGTCCGTTCGGCAGCTTGAGCACCTGGAGTATGCGCGCCACCGTTCCGTTGGGATGCAGCCCATCCACTTCCGGCTCCTCGTCCTCCGGGTCACGCTGCGCGCAGACGAAAAGGAACTTGTCCTTTTCGATCGCGTCGGTAACCGCGGCGATCGACGACTCGCGTCCCACGAGCACGGGAAAAATCATGAAGGGGAAGATCACCACGTCCCGCAGCGGAATCAGGGGGAGTGTGGAAGGAATTTGATCGGGTGTGGGATCCTGTTCCTGCTCTTGCTGTTTTTCGTCTTGCATAATTCTTCGCTGGTTTCACGTATGTAATGTGTGGGACCGCATCGGCGACGCGGAAGGCTTCCCTTTCGTCCAAAGACAATATGGCAAAATAGATCCGCCTGCACCGAATGTCAATGCAATTGATGTGCCGGCCCTGCGGTGCCGACCCTGCGGGGGCATGACCTTGCCCCTTGCGCCGGAGGACATCCGCGCGTACCTTGGACAGAACACGGATACAACAGCTCGCAATTACTCCGCCAGTCGGCGGGAGAAAGGAAACGGAATGATGAAACGGAGATTCCTTCTCAAGGGCATCGGTACGCTCGGACTGACTTCCATGCTTCCCGCGTCCGCGTTCGCACGATCGGCGTGGGCCGCGTCCCGCGACCGCGGGGCGCCACTGCGGGAGTTCGCAGCCTGCTGGCTGACTCCCGCATCCACCGAAGGTCCTTACTACTTCGATATCGGCGAACTGCGCATGGATATCCGGCGGGACTCGAAATCGGACGTTCTGCACGACGGGATACCGCTGACGCTCACGATGCGCATCGTGAACGCCGATTGCCAGCCGGTTGCCGGGGTCCTCGTCGATATCTGGCATGCCAATCGGGAGGGATTGTATTCCGGTTACGTGCAGCCGCATGGAGATACGGTGGGGGAAGATTTCCTGCGCGGCACGCAGGTGACGGACCCGCAGGGGGAGTGCCGCTTCGTGACGAGCTACCCGGGCTGGTACCCGGGACGTGCGACACATATTCACTTCAAGGTGCGGCTCTCCTCGATGTCCTACGTGACCTCGCAGTTCGCGTTCGAGGACCGCGTGAACACCGCGGTGTACGACACGGCGCTGTACAGTGCGCGCGGTCAGAATCCGACGAGCAATGCGGCAGACGGTGTGTTCCGTGACGCCACGCCGGAGCATCTGCTGCTCACGGTGACCGAGGACGCAGCGACCGGCGGCTATGCCGGCACGTTCACCATCGGCATCGACACGCCGACCGCAGTCGAAGATGCGCCGCGTCCGGGTCAGGTCTGGCTGGGAGAGAATTACCCGAATCCGTTCGCAGCAAATACCATGCTCCCCTTCAGCCTTCCGTCCTCCCGGCATGTGGAACTCTCGGTGTTCGACGCGGCCGGACGTGAACAGGTCCAGCTGCTCGATGCGGAAATGTCCGTCGGTCGTCATGATGTGCCCTTCCAGGTCGGGGATCTCCCGAGCGGGTACTATTTCTATCGTCTCCGTGCCGGGGAGGATGTGCGCATGCGGGAGATGCTTCTTCTGCGCTGATGTCGACTACGCAAACCGGGGAGGCCAAAATGAACGAGACCGGTCACAGGGACCGGTCTCGTCGCACAGGGAAAATTCCGTCCGATTATGAAGGGAAAATTACTTCATCAGCAGCATGGTGCCGATGGCCTCCTGTCCCCCCACGCGTACGGCATAAAAATAGATCCCGGGCGCGTTGCCGCCGGAATTCCACCGCACGCTGTGCATACCCGGGGACTGTGAGCCATCGTTCAGCGTTGCCACGACCTGTCCGAGCGCATTGCGCACGGTGACGTGCACGTGGGAGGCGTTCTTGAGTTCGTAGCGTATGGTGGTGGACGGGTGGAAGGGATTCGGGTAATTCTGATAGAGCGTGAAGCCGCCAACGGAGGCCTGCAGGGGACGCACGGCGGAAACGTCCGTGCCTGTCCCTTCCACCAGGACCGTGTCGGGGGAAGTCGCTGCGTTGCTGCTGATCACCAGGAAGCCGCTTCTGCTTCCGGCGACACTCGGGGCGAAGCGAATCGTATCGTCGTAGGAGGTCCCGCCGGGGACGTCGAACTGACGCTCGTCGGCGGAGAAATCAGGATTGCTCGAAATGATACCTGTGACCGAGAGGCTGCGGCTGCCGCTGTTGCTGATGGTGAGAACGCGGGTTCCTTCGCTGCCGATGTCGACGGATCCGAAGCTGAGTCGTGCCGGCGCGAAGGTGACCGCGGGATCATGAACGCCCGTGCCGGTCGCGGTAAAGGAGTCCGGCGACGTCGAAGCGTTGCTCGTCACCGTGAACAGTCCGCTGTGCTGTCCCGCGACATCAGGGGAGTAGCGGAGGGTGAAGTTCACCGAACCCGCGGGAAGAATGGTCTTGATGCTCGTCACGTTGGTGAAGCGCGCATCGTCTGCGACGAAGGATGTGATGCGCAGCGTGTCGTTGCCCGTGTTCGTGATGGAAACCGTCGTGTCTTTCGTGCTGCCGACGAGCACGTTTCCGAAGTCCACTTCCACGGGATCGATGCTCAGGGTCACCACGCTGAGGCCGTTACCGGTGAGCGGGATGGTGGCCGGGGAGTCCGGCGCATTGCTCGTCAGCGTGAGTTGCGCCGAGATCGGTCCGGACGCGGTCGGTGTGAAGCGCACGGTATCGTCGAAGGACATGCCGGGCGCGAGGTCCTTCGCACCGATATCCACGGTGAAACGCGGACTGGAGGAGGTGATGCCGGAAATGCTGAGGTTCTCATTTCCCGCGTTCGTGATGCGTATGGCAAGGGCTTTTGTGGTACCGATGTTCACGCTGCCGAAGTCCAGG
>JAVVFP010000192.1:0-6193 GCA_032250495.1 Bacteroidota bacterium
CGAAGCGTGTCGGCGACTTGCCGAGCAGGCGGTTGGCGTGATGGGGATTGCAGATGGAAAACACGCGTATGCCCGGAACGTCATACCCGTCGGCGGCGAGGCTTTTCTGCAGATCGTACACTTTCGGCATTTTCCAGCCGGCTTCGTGCACCTGTTGCTCGATATGGGTGACAGTGGAATCCAGGTCGTATGGACTCCTGTGTATGGAAATCATCTCCGACGGCATCTGATTCCAGAGGACGAAGAAAACGAGCAGTCCCCCGATAACGGCGCCGCCGAGAGCGCTGGCGATGTATTTCATGTACCGATCCTCATTAACGTGAATACGATCAATCGTCCGGCTGGACGTCTATCCATTCGATGCCGGCCACAGGACGGGAGGTTCACGTTCGCCGCTTCGGGGGACAGTCAGCTGCGGATGAGCACGTACAGTCTCTTATTTCCCGAATTCCCCGTCGAGGCGGCCGTCCGGAAGCATGCGCGCGAGCCAGGCAACCTGGTCCGCATGCTCCCAGCCGATGGCCGTGCCGCTGAGAAGCACGCTGCCGTCGCTGAGCAGCCGCATGCGAGAGATGTCCGTCGTCACCACCGTGCGCACGCCGCTCTCCGGCGCTTCGGTGCCCGTGTGCGTGCGCCACTCCCGTTCTACCGTCCCGGACGCGTCATACTGCCGCAGGGTCGCGATGTCCTCCCCGCGCGGACCCGGCGACTCCGTGCCGATCAGCACGGCTTCCGGACTCAACGCACACACCCCGAAGCCCTCTTCGTCTCCCAGGCGCAGCGACCAGCGCAGGGCGCCGTTGTCGTAGAAGCAATGGACGACGGCCGGCAGGCCCCACTCGTCGTCCCTCCACCATTGCGGCCACCCGTAGCTGAAGATGCTGCGCTCCGGTCCCACGTGCAGGGAACGTCGCTCATAGCTGCGCAGCCGTGAAGAACTCACGATGGTGCGGGCTGTCGCCGCCTGCAAGTCCGCGATGAGTATGCCCGTTTCGCCGGACAGCAGCACCTCGTGATCGGAGAGCACGGCGATACTGTACCACGCGTCCTCGCGGGAACCGCCAGGAAGCGGAATGCTCAGCACGGCGCTGCCCGTCACGGCGACCGACAGGAACCATCTCCCGTTCTCACCCCGCACACCCGCCAGGCGTCCGTCGGGCAGATAGCATTGCGGATGCCAGCGCATTCCCAGGGTGTCCGGCACGCCCCACTCCTGCACCACGTCCCCGCTGCTGCTGAACACGCGCCGCTGCCGGGAACCGTCGATCTGCACGCGTCCGTCCGCCAGCACCTCCACCCCGTAGGCCTGGCGGTCATATCCGCCGCGCTCGAACACCGACCAGAGCAGTTTCCCGCCGGCGTCGTATTTCGTGAGGCGGTACATGCGCGGACCCACCTGCGGCTGCCCGTTGTACAGCACGTACAGGTTTCCGGCGGGGTCGATATCGATATCCTGGACGTTCGTCCCTTCGTAATCGTTACCCTCGACGATAAAGCCCGCGGGGGCGGGACCCGGGTAAATGGTCGGGTCGCCCGCCACGCCTCCTTCTTCGCATCCGAAGAGGAAGAGAAGCGGTAACAGCAGTATCGTGCGCAGGACGCGGATGTAAGGTGTGTGCATGTGTATCCGGTATTTACGTGATGCGGTCGATAATGAAGACACATCAAGTGCTGGACTGTTGCAGCCCGGGACGCGGACTACCGCGCGCCGCTTTGATGCACGTAGGAGGCCAGCTTTCCGAGGGACGTTACGTAGCTGCCGTACTCGTTGTCATACCAGCCGAAAATTTTCGCGTGCGTGACAGGGACCTGCAGGGCGGCGTCTTCGTGCGCGCCGGCGGCACGCAGCATTTCCGGGGATATATCGATGAAGCCGGTACGCGTGTGCGTATCATGTCCCTCGATCACCGCGGCGGCCGGGACGCCGAGCAGGTCGACGGACACGTTCTGTTCCGCGCTGAAACGCAGCAGTCCTCGCTGTGCGCCCTCCGCCGCCTCCCGGTAAATGTCATTGATGCGCTGCGCCGTGACGGCGGGTGACCCTTTCTCGTCGAGAGGAGAATGAAAGGTGCAGTTGAGGTTGATCAGCGACACGGTGCTGGTCGGGATACGCACGGAATCGGCCATGAAACCCACACGCGCGATCTCCGGGAGCACCTGTTCGAGCGCACGCGCAGCGCCGGTGGACGAAAGGATGATGTTGTTCATCACCGACCGCGACTTCCGCAGATCGCCGGCACCGGTTTTCGGCACGGTGTCGAGCACGCTCTGCGAATTCGTCGCCGCGTGTATGGTGGACAGCGAGGCGGTGAGAATGCGGGCGGTGTCCTCCGCCTCGAGCAGCGGCTTCATCATATGCGCCAGTCCGGTCGTCGTGCAGGACGCCGCGGAAAGCACGTGATGCCGCAGCGGATCGTAGGCCGTATGGTTGATGCCGAAAATCACCATGGATGCGTCCTCGGGCAGTACGGCACTCTTGTCCTTCATCTTGAACGGTGCGCTTGCGATGACCTTGGTGGCGCCGGCGGCGAGATGGCCGCGCAGACTTCCGCCCTCCCGCTCCGGTGACTGCGTGGGATCGAGGTAGCGGCCGGTGGCGTCGACGACCAGGCCGACGCCCTCGCCGCGCCAGTCGATGTCGCGGGGATCACGCGCACGGCGCAGCACCTTGATACGCAGCCCGAAGAAGTCGATCATGCCCGCCTCCGCGTCGACGATGCGGATATCCCGCTTTGCGTTGACGCCGTGGAGGAAGCGTTCAGCCGGACCGTAGGTGCTGTCCGTCCCCAGGGCGTGGACGAAGTCCTCGAGTCCCCTGCCCACCTCACGTCCGGTGTTCACCACCACGGTATCAAAATACCCGTCGGCCGCGAAATACCACAGCAGCATTTTCCCGATGCGACCGAAACCGTTGACTCCAAGGCGATTGCCGTTGTTTCCACCGTTCTGCATGATTGACTCCTCAGGGCATTTGAATGTGTTCGTAGCTGACTGCGAGGCGGCCGCGGTAAATCGATCCCAGCCTTCCGTCGATGGCGATCGCGTCGCCGACTTCGAAGATAACACCATGGATGACACAGTTCTTCGCCGCTTCGTCCACACGGAGCGCGCGGCAATCGACGACGCAGGTCTTCTGCAGGCGCACGGCCGTGACCGCGGCGTGCGAGGTTGCGCCGCCGCGCGCGGTCAGCAGGCCGTCGGTTTCGAATATCATCCCGATGTCGTCCGGAACCGTATCCGGGCGGATGAGGACGAGATGCGCACCGGGATGCTCCCGACGCAGGCGGTCGAGATCTTCCATGTCGAAGCAGACCAGGCCGTTCATCGCCCCTCCGCCGATACCGATGCCCGAGCCGACCTTCTCGGCTTCCCCGGAGGAGAAATCGAACACCGCCGTCTTCTTGTCGTGTACGGGAGAGTGGTCGCGGGACTGCAGTATGTAGACGTCCTCGGCACTGTTATTCTCGAAAGTGAATTCGATTTCCTGGTGCCCGAAACTGTGTTCCTCCACGATGGCGCGGGCGTAGGATTCCAGTGTCGCGTACACGGCGGGGAAATCCTTTTCCAGCGACATCGACGTGGGCGCCTGCGCGCGCTGCCGTTGCCGTTCGGCGACCGGGAGCGTATGCACCAGTCCCGCGACGATATCCTCGCCCTGGCTGCACACGGTGAAGTCGCCGTAGAGCGAGACCCCGCCCTCGCGCGCGAAGGGGTCGCGGGTGAACAGCACGCCGGAACCGGAATCACTGCTGCGGTTTCCCAGCACCATCTTCTGCACCACCACCGCCGTCCCCCAGTCCTCGGCGATCTGCAGCTTCCGGCGGTAGACGCGCGCCCGCTCGGTGTACCACGAATCGAGCACCGAGAGCACGGCCTGCACGAGCTGTTGAAACAGGTCCTCCTCGAGCCTTACGTCCGCGCCGTGCAGCACCGCCCGATAGTCCTCCGCGATGGACCGCATCTGCGCCGGCGTGAATTCCACTTTCTGCTCCACGCCTGCCTGCTCCTTGTGCGCGATCATCACCGCGTCGAAGTCGTCGCGCGCAATGCCATGCGCCATGCCCCAGTTCTGCAGGAAGCGGCGGTAGCAGTCCCACGCCGTCCATGCCTGCGCTGTGTCCCGGCTGATTTCCTCGACCACACGCCGGTTGATCCCGACATTGAGAAAAGTGTTCATCGCGCCCGGGATGGATATGGCGGCGCCCGAGCGGACGGAAAGCAGCAGCGGTCGTGCGGGATCGCCGAAACGGGTCCGGCTGACGCTCTCCACGCTG
Source organism: Bacteroidota bacterium (assembly GCA_032250495.1). Lineage (GTDB taxonomy): Bacteria > Bacteroidota > Ignavibacteria > SZUA-365 > SZUA-365 > BM516. Next base: position 4,275 of record JAVVFP010000192.1, read on the forward strand.
CGCAGCCGCTTACGGATCATGTCGTCGATTTCCGCGCGCATGTCCGGATGCCGCGTGATGGCGTCACGCCGGCGGAAGAGCTCCGTTGTCATCACGAAACCCGGGGGTACCGGGAAGCCGAGGGCGTAGAGCCGCTTGAGGTAGTAGCCCTTGGCCCCGAGGAAGACGGGGTTGTCGAGTTCCTGGTTCGGTTCGTAGAGTCGCGTCGTTGTCAGTCGGGACTCATACCCCATGACGCTCTGTATCACTTCCGAGGAGAGATGCTTGAGCATTTCACTCAGCGATGCGCTCACGGTGGTGATGAAATTGTCCAGCTGCTGAATCGGAAACGTGCTGGAAATCAGATCCCTGTACAGCTTCTCGGTTTGCCCGTGTACCCTGCTGCGGTCCACCTCTCCCGGCTGCTGTCCTTCCGCGCGGGCGAGGTATTGCGGGACGATACGCTCGAGCTGCGCCTCGTGCGGTGCGATGAAATTGCTGTGTATGATGCTCTTCACATTTCCTGCGAGGAACTGGAAGAGATTGATGTACTGGTGAATGGTGAACGAAGTCGTGCTCAGGCTGAAGCGCAGCATCTCGACGGTGGAGGAAAAGCCTTCGTCCGAATACCCCTCGATGTCGAGGCTGCGGCGAAAGAGCGCGAGTATGCGGTGAATGCGGCGCAGCGTACCGGCCGTCACGTAGCGCAGGTTAGTATCCGCGATCAGGCGCTCGAACAGCCGCGTCGCGAGCGCCTCGAAACGGAAGACGAGTCCGAGGGACTGGAATTTCGTTTCCATGTAGCGGCCGTACATGGACGGAATGCCGGCCGCGATGTGGCGCTTGTAGTAAATCTCCTCCTGTGCCGTACTTACTTCCGATGCAAGGAAAGTCTCGTGAAGCCGCGTGAGCATATCCAGCACGAAGGAGAGCAGCTTCTCCGGCTGATCCGCGACCTGCAGTTCGCGGAAGCGGTCGATATCCGTCTCACGGATCACGTGCAGTTTTTCCATGTGGGGAATGATGTCCTCGACCGCGATGCTGTATTTCTCACGGAGCAGCTGGTGGATGCGGCACAGATGCACGACGCGCTGCAGTTGCACGTCGTCTACCGGATACGCGCCGGCAGCGGCGTCGGCAAGCGCAGCGGGTGGATGCGCCGCCAGTTCGACAGGCGTGCAGCGGAGGGTATCGCAGAGCTGGCGTGTGACGGCCTGCGCACCGCGGAACCACTCATCCTCGCCCGTAACAGCGAGGCGCACGTCGCCGGGAAGCGATGCATGCAGTTGCAGGACGTCACCGGAATGCCATGCACGGAGTATCTCCTCGGTCAGCCGCACGTGACTGTTGTTGCTTTCGGCATGTATCTGTTTGCGGAGGAAATGGATCAGGCGATCCTGTCGTCCGGAGAGCTGATCGATGACCGTACTGATGTCGCGCAGTTCGCCCTCCGCGCCGATTTCATTGAAGTACACGGGGAAGAGTATGGCCAGCTGCTTGATCAGGAAATGCAGGGAGCGGATGTCGGCGTTGAGCAGCGCGGTGACGTCCCGCTGAAAAAGGTCGTTGTCGGCGACGAATACACCGCCGAGCCGGAGGTGAATGATGAGTGCGGAGAGCAGGCGTGCGCTGCGCCGCGGATTGCGTTCGATCAGCGCGAGCCAGACGCGGATATTCTTCACATGATTCTTCTCGATCTCCGGCTGCCACTCATCGTCCACGCCGCGCAGTTCGGGATGGACGAAGCCGAAATCGATGATTGCATCGATGAACTGGCTGATCAGGGACTGCTCGTCCGTCGCCAGTATCACCTCGCCCAGTGTCTGCAGGCACTCGAGCACGGTGTTCATATGCACATCGCGCATCGCCTGGAGGATGCGGAACATGTCGGCGAGGAACACGGACATCTCCTCGCGGCCCTGTTCTTCATGTATGCTGCG
>JAVVFP010000193.1:0-6192 GCA_032250495.1 Bacteroidota bacterium
ACCGACGTCAACGGACGCGAGCTGTTCACCCTCGTCCCCCTGGCCCTGATCATCGTCGCGCTCGGCGTCTATCCCGCACCGGCGCTGAACTGGATGTCCACTTCCCTCGGCCACCTGGTCGACCTCGTGAACGGTAGCGCCGGTCAGGTAATGATGAGCGCGTTTTAATGATTTTCATGAAGATTAACGCAAGAGTGCTGCACGCATGATTGAAATCATTTTTGATAGTATCCCGTCCTTCTGGCCGGAAATCACGCTCTCGCTGGTATTCGTGATTTCGATGATCGTGGAATTCGTGACCGGAAGAAAAGGGAAGACCAGCACGGGCATGATTACCGGCATGGTGGTGCTGCTCGGCCTGGTCATTACGATACTGCAGCTGCCGTTCCAGGACAGCACCCCGCGCCTGCTCTTCGGCACCATGATCACCCTCGATCCCTTCGCGATGTTTTTCAAATATCTGATACTCGCGAGCGGCATCCTCGTGGTCGTGTTTTCCATGCAGTCGTCGGAAATTCGCAAGCAGGACACGATAGGGGAGTTCTACTGCTTCATCGCGGCCCTCACCTTCGGCATGCTCCTGATGACCGGCGCCTCGAACCTGCTGATGATCTACCTGTCCATCGAACTGGTCAGTATCACCTCGTATATCCTCGCCGGCTTCTCGAAAAAACTCAAGCGCTCGGGCGAGGCCGCACTGAAATACGTGCTCTTCGGCGGCGCGGCTTCGGGCGTCATGCTCTACGGCATTTCCCTGCTCTACGGCATGACGGGATCGCTGGACATTTACAGCCTGCAGGCCGCGTTCTCCAGCGGAACCGTGATCACCACGCAGTGGACCATGGCGGTGCTGCTGCTCGCCGTGGTCATGATGCTGGCGGGCTTCGGCTACAAGATCTCCGCCGTGCCCTTCCATTTCTGGACACCGGATGTCTACGAGGGTGCCCCGATCTCGGTGACCGCGTACCTGGCCGTGGCCAGCAAGGCCGCGGGCTTCGCCATCATGACGCGCTTTTTCTATGTCACGTTCTTCGATTCGATGATCGATCTCGGGAAATGGACGAGCCTGCCGCATTTCGACTGGAACATACTCATCGCGGTGCTTTCCGTACTGACGATGACGCTCGGGAACCTGGTGGCGATCTGGCAGGACAATCTCAAGCGCATGCTGGCGTATTCCAGCATCGCGCATGCCGGTTACCTGATGATGGGACTGGTGGTGATGACCGATCTGGGCCTCGCGTCCATGCTCATGTACTTTCTCGTCTACTTTTTCATGAATCTCGGCGCCTTCTACGTCGTGATGTCCATCGCCGACCGCATCGGCAGCGAACATATCGACGATTACCGCGGACTCGGCAAGCGCGCGCCTGTCATCGGAGTAGGACTCTCGGTTTTCCTCATTTCGCTGACCGGACTGCCGCCCCTGGCCGGCTTTATCGGGAAATGGATGCTGTTCTCGGCGGTCGTGGAGGCGAACTTCATCTGGCTGGCCATCATCGGCGTGATAAACAGCGCCATATCGCTGTATTACTACGCGCGCGTGTTCCGCAACATGTACCTGCGTGAACCCCTTGACGGAGATGAATCCCCGATTACCTTCAGTCCCCTTGTGATTGTGATTACCATTTTGTTTATTGTTCCAAACATCGTCTTCGGCCTTTACTTCGGTCCGCTGATCTCTTACGCCCAGCAATCCGTCAACCTGTTTCTCCGCTGACAGCGGATTTGGAAGAGTGCTTCCTGCTGTGTATATTTGATACCAGCAAGTATTAATATCCTTTACCGGTATTCCCGGGAACAGGATGGAGACGACGGCAGTAAAAGTCCCGCAGCATGTTTCGAGGCGATTTCAGACCAACAGCATAGATCTCGCACAAACCTAAAATTCTGAGGTGTTTATGAAAAACGCAGTCACCTTTATCGCAGTCGCAGTGGCCTTCACGGCCCTGACCGCATTCACCTTCCAGGGAAGCAACGAGTACATCGGTTCCAAGAGTTGCAAGGCCTGCCACAGCAACGCCAAGATGGGTGGCACGGCGTACAAGACCTGGGAAAAGAGCGCACATGCGAAGGCCTTCGAGACGCTCAAGAGCGCCGAAGCCGACAAGATCGCGAAGGAAGCCGGTCACACGACCAAGGCCGCGGAAACCGACGCCTGTCTCAGCTGCCATGTCACCGGCATGAACGTGAAGGGCGCAAAGTTCGACAAGAAATTCGACAAGACTGAAGGCGTGGGCTGTGAGTCCTGCCACGGCGCGGGCAGTGCGTACAAGAGCAAGCATGCCAAGGACGTCGCCGGCGCAGCCAAGCTCGGTCTGACCACGCCGAAGGGCAAGGATGCCGAAGCACTCTGCGTCACCTGCCACAACGAGAAGAGTCCGACCTACAAGGGATTCGATTTCGCAACCATGCTCAAGAAAATCGATCACTCAAAGTAATACGGGACAGGAACTCCGCACAGGCGGAACCGCTCGGAAAGACGGATTCCTGACGTGACTACCACTATTCGATTGTTGTAATCAATTGTAACAGCACCGCGCAGCTCCCTGACGGGAGAGGTACGGTGCTGTTGCATTCATTCCAATTTTGAGCTGAGGAAAGCGCCTATGAAACATGCTATCAGGTTGCTTCTGCTCACCGTCGTCCTCGCTGCCGGTCTGCAGGCACAGACCCTGAACGGACGATTCGTGACATCGGCGTATGGTTGGGAGAGGCAGCTGAACAACGGCGAGTCGACGTCTCATATGCGCGCGTATGAGAACGTCCAGCTGAACTTCGGCGACAAGGACATATCCTTCCATACGTACATGCAGGGTTCCACCGGACTCGGTGACGGGGTCGAGGGCGACCCGCGCTTCAGACTTTTCAATGCCTATCTCCGTGTCAAGAATATTGCGGACATGGCCGATGTCAAGGTGGGACGGCAGCAGCTGTTCGCCGGCGTCAGCTACGGAACGATAGACGGTGCCACGGTCCGCGTGCGTCCCAGCGACGGCGTGGAGGTGCTGGCATACGCCGGTGGTCTGACCCGTCCGGGACAGGACATCGAGTACTATTTCTTCGATCACGTGGAGAACAACTGGCAGCTCGGCGGCCAGGTGCTGCTCTATCTGATCGAGGATACGAAGATCGGCTTCAGTTACATGAACAGGCACCGGGAGACCATGCCATTCATGTCCTGGCGGCCCGACGAGCAGATGGAGCTCGAGCAGACGCTGATCGATTACGGGTCGCGCGCCAACCAGTACGGCAGTGTCAACGTCGCGCACAGCAGCGGCAAACTCTGGCTCTACGGCCGTTTCGATTATGACTTCAACTTCGAGCAGGCGTCGCGCGCCGAGGTTGCGGCCAGCTATCAACTGCTGCACAATCTCGGGGTTTCGGTCAATTTCGCGCATCGGGAACCCGTGCTCGCCTACAATTCCTACTTCCGGCTTCTCGAATTCGAGGCCAACCAGGAGGCCGTGCTCGGCATCGACTACGAGCTGCATCCCCGTCTGACACTTCTGGGACGCTTTTCCACGGTGATGTACGACGATGAGAGCGCATTCCGCGTCGCCCTCGGCGCTGCGAACAAGTACGCCTCCATCATGTACACCAAGGATGTCAGCTATGACGGCGATCTCGACGGCTTCAACCTGCACTTCACCTACCCGCTGCTCAACGGCATGCTCATCCCGCATGTGGGCGCCGTTTACAGCAGCTACGCGCTTGCCGAGGATCTCGACAAGACGTCGACATGGGTCGGTGTCGCCGGCGCAACACTGCGTCCGGTGAAAACAGTGTCCATCGACATCCAGGGACAGTATATGACGAATAAAATATACCAGTCGGACATGCGTGCGTTCGCACGTGTCAACTACTGGTTCTCCAATCCATTCGGATTGGGACGATAGGAGGATGGCATGAAAAAATACTTCATTTTCTCTGCTCTTGTCCTTTCGGCCTTTGTCGGAATGGTGTTTCTCATGACCGCTCCCCGCGGCGCTCAGGCCGGTGGCGAAGTGCTGTTCTCTCACACGCTGCATGCCGATCTGGCGGAATGTGACGCCTGTCACAGCGCGGTGGAGAGTGAAAACGCGACGGACAACCTGCTGCCTGCGCCTTCGGTCTGTGCCGACTGTCACGACGAAAGCGATGTGCGCAGCTACTGGTCGCTCGGGGATGAGGCGGATCTCTCTGCCTATCCCATGCCCGTGCGTGACCGGAAACTGTATTTTTCGCACAAGCTGCACGGTGAGACGCTGGAGCTGAACTGCGCCAGCTGCCACGGAGCCATACTTGCCGATGAGGAATCCGGCATACCGGCCATGGATGTCTGCGCACGCTGTCATAACAACGCGGATGCCACGGCAGCGATCGTGCGCAGTGCGGCGGATGAGCCCATGGTCATTTCCGCCACCAACCAGTGCGAGGCCTGTCACACGACGCTCGCCGGACTGCACCCGCAGAACCATCGCGTTCCCAACTTCATACAGGAACACGGCAAGTTCGCCATGAACGGACAGGCGGACCGCGACTGTGCCGTCTGTCACTCCGAGAGCTTCTGCCAGCAGTGTCATACGCCCACCAACGATGTTCCACACGGTGTCACAGCGGATGAGTTCTATCTCGAGGGCTCCCCGCGCGGTGAGAAAATCGACGACGAACGTCAGCTGACGCTGCAGAAGGTGCATTCGCTGACCTACCGATACACGCACGGCTTCGACGCGCGGGCGAAATCCACGCGCTGCGAAACCTGTCATGAACCGGAATCCTTCTGTACGCCCTGCCATCAGAACGGCTACGACGCCACGGGCATGCGCATCGTCCCGCAGTCGCATCAGCTCGCCGGTTTCGCAACCGTCGGTGGCGGTGCGGCGATGAATCGCCACGGCAAACTGGCGAAAATGGACATCGAAAGCTGCGTGACCTGCCACAACGTCGACGGCGGAGACCCGGTCTGCGCCGGCTGTCACGAAGGCGTCATGCAAGGAGGTGCCCGATGAAACAGTACCGCAACATATTTTTGCTCGCATTGACGGCAGTGGTCGTACTCGGTGCGTGCAGCAGTGAACTCAAGGATGATGAGGATCTGCCCGGCTTTCCGCGCCTTTACGGTGCGCACGGCACGGGCTATGCGCTGATAAGTTCCGAGAATTTTCACGCGAACGACATTCGCATGAACCTGGACTGGGACATCATCGGCTGCCAGGACTGCCACAACGTGGATTACTCCGGCGGCGTGACCGGGCAGAGCTGCAATGCCAGCGGCTGCCATGTCGCGGCGGACGGCGGACCCGAGGCGTGTTATGTCTGCCACGGCGATTCGCAGACGAAGACCATTTACCCGCAGTGGTACAGCGCGCATGCCACGCATCTCGAGGGTGGCCCGAACAGCGCCACCACGATCGCCTGCAGCGACTGCCACAACCTGCCCGCCAATTTCGAAGATCCCATCCATATCGATATGGAGACCCCCGGCAGGGCGGAGGTGCAACTGATGAACGCCCTGGCGTCCACGCAGACCCTGGGCACGACGGGCACCCCGGCATATGACGCCACGGCGGGCACCTGCGCGAACACCTATTGCCACGGCAATTTCACGAACGGCAACAACGTCGCCGTCGCGTGGAAGGGTGAAGACCAGGCGGCCTGCGGCAGCTGTCACGGCCAGGGTGCGGGCAATCCGCTCCCCGGCGGTACGCATGTGCAGAACGAAAACTGCAGTGGCTGTCACCGCGGCGTCATCGATGAGAACGGTGACTTCATCGACAAGTCCCTTCACGTCAACGGCATACTCAATGTCTTCGGCCGTGAGCGCACCGACTGGTAAGCCCGTACCAGATATCAATTCCTGTGTATACAACAAACCCCTCCAGTTCCTGGAGGGGTTTGTTGTAATTCCGAACTTGGATGAAACTGATTCTACGGATCAGCACGGAGGTTGTGGTCTGCGCTTACAACTTCATCCGTGTTCCGTCTTCAGCAGATCTTGTTCTTGTGGCTGATGGCATCGACGACGGCGATGGCGATCATGTCGACGATTTCCTTCACCTCGGCGCCGCGTTGCAGGACATGGACGGACTTGCACATGCCGTTGAGTATCGGACCGATGGGCTGCAGTCCGCCGAGGCGGCTGAGCAGCTTGTAGGCGATATTCCCGGCGTTGAGATCGGGGAAGATCAGCACGTTGGCGCCGCCCTTGAG
>JAVVFP010000195.1:0-6190 GCA_032250495.1 Bacteroidota bacterium
TCGGCGCGGTAGCCGCCCCGTTTTCCGCGTCGCTGGAAGCCCCGTTCACACTCGCGCCCGGAGCCTCCCGCTCCTTCCCGATCACCTACACTCCGCAGCGCGCCCCGCACAGGGACAGCCTGCTGCTGTCGATGATCGCGGACAATCCCGTCCCCGCGGCGATGGCCTTTCTCTTCGACGCGAGCAACGCGATGGGTGAAACCTTCGGGACGGGCAGCCGCATCGAAGCCGCGCGCGCAGCGGCCGGCACGTTCATCGACGACGTCATGGCCGACGGCGCACCGGCGCATGAGGGCGCGGTGTATGCATACAGCGCCGCATCGCAATTCCGCCTCCTTCGCGGTTTCACCCCCGAACGCTCCATGGTGAAAGGCGCGCTTCCCTCGCAGGCCATCGGCAGCGAGGCCTGTCCCTGGGACGCGATGCACCGGACCATCGGTTTCCTGCAAACGCGTCCGCTGCGCAAAGTGCTCATCGTGTTTCTCGCCAGCGAAAACGCGGGACTGCAGGCCTGCGGCCCCCGCTCCGCCTCCGGCGTGATTTCCGCCGCGCAGGCAGCGGACGTGCAGGTGAATTTCATTGCCTTCACAAACGCCGAGGGAGCGGACCTGCAGGCGATCGCGCTCATGACCGGGGGCAGCTACCTTCGCGTATCGAATGAAACGGAACTGACTTCCGCGCTCAACACCATCGCGTCTACGCTGCAGTACAGGGTGCCGCAGCAGTTCGTCTTCCATGCGGAGTCAGTCGCGCCCGTGCTTCGCATCACGCCCCCGCATATCGTCTTCCCCCTGACGCGCATCGATTCTTCGGAGGTCCGGGAGATCACGCTGCACAACGACGGAACGGCGCCGATGCATGTATACAGCGTCGAGGGCATGCCACCGACGATGCGGCTGCACATTCCCCCGGACGCCATCGGCATCGGTGATTCGGCGGCGGTCCCGGTCGAGTTTCTCCCTGTGGCGCACGAGTACGTCGAGGCACATGGCACCTTCGATTACAATGCCTGCAGGGGAGGCAGCGCATCCTTTGTCGCCTACGGCGTGGGATACGGGGCAGTGCATTACGGACCCGGACCTGTCCTTTCCGTTCCGACACCCGATGGCAGCTTCGGCGAGGTGGACTGCTCGGGCTCCGCCTCGCTGGCGCTGGACATCGCGAATCCCGGCAGCGAAACGCTCACCGTTTCCTTCACACGCAGCGGAAGTGAGCACTTCCTTCCCGAGGCAGGTACTCTCGTCGTGGAGGCGGAAGGTTCGGAACAGCTGACCATGACCTGCACGCCGGAAGGTGAAACCGGCGTATTTACCGGCACACTGACGCTCGAGGCACTGGCCCGCGGTACGACGTCGACCGTGGCCGTCGTGGATCTCGGGGTGCAGGCAGCCGTGCCCTTCGACGGCGTCCTGCCCCACGGCGGAGCGGTGGAACTCGTCATCGGCGAACTCGCCGCGGAACTCGCGACGTCACGGACGCTCGAGGACAGGCTGGGCGTGATCGCCGCCACCGATGGTCCCGCGCTGACGCTGCAGCCGCCGAGCGGCGACCGGAGTGCATTCTCCTCGCTCCGCCTGCCCGCCGCGCCGGTGGACAGCACCTGCGTGTACGCCGCCGTCTCCGACGCGATCGACATGCTGAAAAATGCCGCCGGTGACAGGCGCATCATTCTGTTCAGCGCGGTTGGCGATCCGGATACGTCCGTCTGTCCGGACGAAAGCATGCAGGAACTGCTGCAGCGTGCGACGGCAGCGGACATCACACTGGAAGTGATTCTGCTCGATCAGAACCTCCCGGCGACGGAGCTCACGGAATTGGCCCTCGGCACCGGTGGAGGTCTGTCCCCTGTCAATTCCATGATACGGCTGCGTGAAGAAATGGAGCTGATCGAAGCGGCAAGAAGGAAAATTCGCAGACGGCAGGTCCTGCTCTCCGCCCGCAGCGTGAGCGCACTCCTGCATGCCCCCGAAAGCCTGCCCCCCTTCGCCGCGACGCGGGTCGGCGGACAGTCCTGCCAGGCGGTGGTCCTGCGCAATATCGGCGACGGTCCGCTCGTAATCGGCAGCGCGGAATTTTTCCACGACGACTACAAGCTCAGTCCCCCGCCACCGATCAGTATCGACGTCGGTGACAGCCTGGCGGTGGACATCTGTTTCGCGCCGCGACTGCCGGGTGAGATCAGCAGCGGTGTGCGCTTCATTACCAATTCCTGCACCGGCACAGAGATAACCCTGTTCCTCACCGGACTGGCATGGGACAGCAGTTCCGTCACCATCGGCGGAAATTTCCTCGCACGGCCGGGTGGACTGGTCCGCATCCCGGTGCGGATGACGACGACGATGGACGAGGAGTACGGGATGCGTGCCCTCGACTTCAGCGTGGCCTACAATCCCACGCTCCTGTACCCGGATACGGACCTGCCCGCCGAGACGGGCGACGGCGTCCCGCTGCTCGGCACGGGACGCATCGTCCAGGGCTTCGATGCGCTGACAAAGCGTGCGACGACCACCTATGAAATCCGCCGCAGCGGCAGCGATCCCCCCATCACCACGTCCGGCAGCGAAAACACTTTCGCCTGGCTGCGCTTCCGCACGTATCTCGGGAACAGCATGGAAACCGCGATCAGCGTCGATACCGTGCATGCGTACATGCCGGGACTGACGCTCGGCGCATCCGGCGTGGCGACCGTGCGGCTCGACAGCCTGACCTGGCTCGCGCAACGCCTGGTGGACCCGAGTGCACTCTACAACGTGTCCCTGGGAAAAAATCTTCCCAACCCGGTACGTGGCGAAACCGTGATACCCTACAGCCTGCTGCGGGATATGACGGTACGGCTCACCGTGTACGACAGCTTCGGCCGCAGGGTGCGGGTGCTCGACGAGGGACTGCGCGGTGCGGGCACGCACAGCGTGCGCTTCCACAGCGAGGGACTGCCCGCGGGACTGTATTTCTACCGCCTGGAAACTCCGGCGGGCGCACGCACGCACAGCATGATCATCAGCAGGTAAGAGGAGCTCACCATGAATGTTCGCATTGTCATGATGTCTGCACTGGTCGTTCTCTTCACCCCCTTCCTCCAGGCGCAGGAACGCAGTGACGACGCGGAAGCCGCGTCGCTGCGCTGGAGCATCGGCGTCAGCATCGGAGGGACATACATGCTGCACGGCGGGGGACTGCTGTTCCCGCGCGAGGTCCCGCCGCTGATCCGTTACGACGACGCAAGCGGCTTCGGTCCCGCCTTCGGCGTGCGCGTCACCGTGCCGCTCACCTCCTCTCTCGCTCTCTCCCCGCGCCTCTTCGCCGAGTGCCGCCGTGGCACGTTCACCAGCGACCGCTTCATGATGGAAATCATCGGACGGGATCTGCGTCCCGAGGACATGACGCTCGAGGACGAACTGGACGTGACCCTGCGCGTGGGCGGACTCGACCTGCTGCTGGCCTGGCATCCGGCGGACGGCGGCTTCTATCTCGCGGCGGGTCCGTCGATCGGACTGCGACTGTACGAGGAATTCCGCGTCACCGAGTCCATCGTTTCCCCGCAGGGCGTGACTTTCCTCGACGGCTCGACGGAGCGGGAAATGTACGACGACGATCCCGGCCTGACACGTTCGGTGCACGTCGGCCTGCGCGGCGGAGCAGGCTATCTGCTTCCTCTCAACGAGGATCTCGCACTTGGCTGCGAACTGCTGTATCTTTATCCCCTGCAGACCGTGACCGAAAACGACGACTGGACCATTCAGGGCCTGCAGGGCACGGTGACGCTGCAGTTCAATCTCTAGCATGTTCGGAGCTCTACACCATGGACCCGTTGTTCGGACTCGAAGGGAAACGCGTTCTCATCACCGGCGGCAGCCGCGGAATAGGCGCAGCCATCAGTGAACTCTTCCTCGCGCTCGGGGCGCATATCCTCGTGGCGGCACGGGACCGCGCCAACCTGGAAACGCGCCTCGGCGATTGGAACAACGAACGCGTCCGCGGTGTCGCCGCCGATGTGAGTACCGCCGCGGGACGCAAGACGATACTCGAAGCGCTGCGGGATCGCTGGGATGCCTGTGACATTTTCGTCAACTGTGCCGGGACCAATGTCCGCAAGGCGACGGTCGACTACAACGACGCGGAAACCGATCTCATCCATCGCACAAACTCCGTCGCACCCTTCGAACTCGCGCGCGCTCTGCATCCACTGCTCGTTCGCGCGGGCGAGGCCGCCATACTGCTGATCGGATCCACCGCAGGCCTGCGTCCCGTTCCCACCGGCGCACCTTACGCGATGAGCAAGGCCGCGCTCGATCAGCTCACCCGCTACCTCGCCGTCGAATGGGCGCACGACGGCATCCGTGTCAACTCCATCGCCCCCTGGTACATTCGTACGCCGCTGGTCGAAGGCGTGCTCGCGCAGCCCGACTATCGCGCGCGCGTGCTCGCACGCACACCGATGGGGCGTGTCGGCGAACCGGCGGAAGTCGCCCGCGCCGCCGCCTTCCTCTGCTCCCCGGCCGCGTCCTACATCACCGGACAGACGCTGGCCGTGGACGGCGGCTTTCTCGCGAAAGGCATGTAGTCGCGCCTACCCCCCACACACACTGACCGTCTCCGGCCCGGGCGTGCGCAGCACAGGCTCCGAAGCTTCCACGGAAGCGACCCGACAGCAGCAACATACTGCTTGAAAAAGGTCGCCTTTCTGCTTACAATGCGTTTTACGTGAGAATGGGAATCGCCACCGAATCCGGGGCGATCCGGTAACGAAGGGATCAGTAAGCGGAGACCACCGTGACAGAAGAAACCCTGTATTTCGACAGAAATGAAAATCAGTACGGTCCTGCGCCCGCCTGTTTCGAAGCGCTGCGCAGTGTCGGCATCGAACAGATGAGTTTTTATTCGCGCGATTTCGTACGCGGCGTCAAGTCCCCCCTCTCCGAACGACTCGCGGCGGATTTCGGCGTCAAGGAAAAGGAAATCCTTCTCGGCTACGGCGGTGAGGATCTTCTCAAGCAAACCGTACACTGCTTTCTCGGCGCGGGGGAACGCATCATGATTCCCTCGCATTCCTGGTGGTATTACAAAACCATCGCCGACGAGGTGGATGGTGTGAAGGTCGAGTATCCCATCGTCGAGGGCACCGACGTCTACACCTACGACATTCCCGCGATGCTGCAGCTCTACGACGAGCAGCGTCCCTCCGTCGTTCTCATCAGTTCCCCGAACAATCCCACGGGCAACGTGCTTCCGCGGGCGGACCTCCTGCGCGTGCTCGAACATATGAAGGACACCGTGGTCGTGCTCGACCAGGCCTACTGGTCCTACGCCGACCAGGAGAATGACTTCATCGGCGAACTGCACGCGCAGTACCCGAACCTCCTCGTCATCCGCACCTTCTCGAAGTACTACGCGCTCGCCGGCGTGCGCATCGGATTCGCGGTGCTCGGGACGAATCTCGGCAAGCTCGAGCGCTACAGTGCGCGATACCTCGGGTATCACCGCCTCTCCGAGCCCGTCGCGCTCGCGGCGCTGGATGCGACGGAATATTACCGCGGCATCGCGGAGAAGATGGAAGAGGACAAGGAGATGTTCCGCACGCGTTTCGCTGCGCTCCCGGGTTTTACCGTCTACCGCTCGTGGGCGAACTTCATTCTCGTGAAAATACCAGAGGCGCTGATGGCACCGCTGAAGGAGTATCTTACGGGACGCGGACTGGTGGTCAAGTTCATGAATGAGCAGCTGCTGCATTCACATATGCGCATCACGCTGGGCACGCAGGAACAGAACCGCCTGCTCGCGGACGCCATTCTCTCCTACATCGAGGAGCATCCCGCGGCGTGAAACTCCTCGACGAATACCTTTCCTCGCTGAAGATGAAAGAGGTCGAAGAATTTTTCGACCTCGTCTTCTACCGTCCCCTCGCCTTCCTTTTCGTCAAGGCGATTTACGGGACGTCGCTCACGCCCAACCAGATCACGCTGCTCTCGATGCTCTGCGGCGTACTCGGCGGCGTGGCCTTCGGCATCGGCGGCACGACAGCGTTGCTCGCCGCGGCGGCCCTGCTCGTCGTCTACGACGTGCTCGACTGCAGCGACGGCCAGCTCGCGCGCCTCAAGCAGAACGGCACGCGTATCGGACGCATACTCGACGGCGTGGCCGACTACGTGGTTGCGACGGCGGTGTACCTCGGCATGGGTTTCGGTTTCGCGAG
>JAVVFP010000194.1:0-6190 GCA_032250495.1 Bacteroidota bacterium
TGACGAGCAGGCCGCGCGACACGCCGGCGATGAGTTGCGCGGTCGGTGTGTCGCCACCGTTCATGATCAGGTTGGTCGGTGCGGCGACGACGGCCGTGCCGGAGAAACGGTCCTGCGTGACTGCTTCGATCACACCGTCGCGCACCCAGGTCGTCGGGCGGACCGGAATCCCGTCCGCCGTGAAGGGCATCGAGGGCAGTCCTTCCGCCATGGGATCCGATCGCAGGGATATGCGCGGGTCGAGCAGTTTCGATCCGACGAAGGACGAGCCGTCGAGGCGACGGAGAAAGCTCCGGTCGTTTTCTATGGCGCGGGCGGAGAACTGCGGCAGCAGATGCTGCAGCATCTCGGCGAGTGCGCGCGGTTCGAACACGGTGGTCAGGCGCGAGGGCTGCAGCGCCGCGGGCTCTTTCCAGGCGCGGCATTTGGCCACGGCGGTGTCGATTGCGGCGAGCAGCGCTTTCCGCTGCAGTGAAGGCGCGTAATGTTCGGCCAGGGCCGTGCTCCACCCGTCATCGCTGTACACGCGGAAGCGTCCGTGCAGCAGGGTGGATTCCTGGTGCATGAACAGTCCGGCCGAGGACGCGACGGCAAGCGTCGACCGCGTGGCGTTGAGGCTGCCGGTCAGGCGCATCGCCGCGGCGCGGGCGCGTTCGCGCATTTCCTCGACCAGCGTGGCGTCCATCACCGCGTGCACATCGAAGGCGGGGGCCGCGAGGGGAGGCGCGAGCGGATCGGCCGGACCGGGGAAGTCATAGACCTCCGGTGCTTCCTGCATATGCACGGCGGCGGCCACTGCGCGGTCGAGTGCGCTGCGGAGGCCTTCCGGCGAGAGTTCGTTCGTCTGCGCGCTGATGTAGCGCTTGCCGACGCGGACGGAGAGTTGCACCGAGGCGTCGGTGGTGAACTGCGGGGGCCGCGGTGTGTTGTCGGCCACGGGGAAGACGCTTGCGTCCGCGCTGCGCAGGACGGCGAACACCTCGTCCGCCGTGCCATGTTGAACGGCCATCGCGAGTATTTCCCCGGCACGTTTTCGCGTCATCACTTTCATTGTTGCTCCTGCGCAGGGTAGACGGGGATATCGGCGAAGAGGGCGGGCGGCGCAGACACGGAGAAAGGCGCGGTCCACAGGGCGTCGGTGCGCCCGGGAAAAAGTTCACCGGCAGTCATCGTCTCGCGTCCACTGCCCACGGCGACGAGGGCATTCCAGAACTGTTCGACCGAGGTTTCCACCTCCACGCCGCGCACGACCTCCGCGATTTCGCCGTTGCGTATCATCCACGCCATCTGCGGCTTGACGCGGAACAGCGTCCGTTGCGGATTGGTGACGATGCTGCCGCGGCCCTTGATGAACAGTCCGCTGTCCACGCCGGCGATGAGATCCGTCAGAACGCCGTCCCCGCCTTCGGCCATGACGATGTTGGGCATGGCGGGACCCGCGGCGCTGCTCCACTGCGCGGTGCGCGTGACCGGGAAGCGGACGGCGGCATCGAGTCCGCCGAGAGTATCATCGGCGGGGAGCCGGCGCAGCACGCCGTCCTCGACCAGTGCCATGCGCGTCGCGGGACGTCCGCTGTCGTCCCATCCCGCGGTGGCCAGTCCCGCGGGCAGCGTCATGTCGGCCGCCAGCTGCAGCAGGGGAGAGCCGATACGCCTGTGGCCGATGTCGGCGGGAGCGATCCACCGGTCTCCCGGACGTCCCCCGTCGAGGCCGAGGACGCGGCGGGCATCCAGGTGCGGAAGCAGCGTGTCGAAAAGGATGTCCCAGAGTACGCTCGGATGCACCACCAGCCGGTAGGTGCCGGCGGTGACCGGCTCGGCGGTCTGGATCTGCAGGACCTCCTGCATGGCGGTCTCGAGATCGCTGGTGAAATTCCGCTCGGTCACTTCCCAGCCCGCGGCGAGCGCCTCGAAACTGCTGCTGCGGTTGTCCATGCGGCGCAGCTTCTGATGGAAGGCGGTGACGGCGAAGTTCGGGTAGGTCACCACCTGGCGCTGACGGATATCCGCTCCGCGCGAGGTGAGAAGGACGCTGTCGGTCTGCTGCGTGAACAGGTTGGCGACGGCGAAAGGGATCTGCACGATCTTCAGTGCTCTGGCAGTCAGGGAGCGGAGAAATTCGATTTTCTCCGTTTCGGGAACATCGAAGGGATTGCGCAGGACCTCGTTTTCCCAGCGGTATGTCCCCGCCACCGCGCGGGTGCCGGGATCGAATTCGCTTTTCGAGAAGCGGGACAGAGCCTCGGCAGCGGCGCATGCGCGCGAGGCCAGTTCCCCGGGCGCTGCTCCCTCCGAAGCCGCGACGGCCGCGGCGCCCCAAGCGCCGTCCTTGAACACGCGCAGTACAATGCCGCGCTCGCTGCTGTCACTCAGGGCGTGCACCTCCTCCTTGCGCAGCTGAATGCTCGCCCGGCGCTCGTCGCGCCACAGGACTTCGGCGTATGCCGCACCGCGCTTCCGGGCGGCGGCCACTGCCTCGGCCAGCCAGTCGTCCTTCGGCGCAGATTTGTCCATGGCGGGAAACAGCCTTGTCCGCTGCGCCGCATGCAGCACCTCCGGCAGCGCGGCGAGTGCCCCGATGGCGGCGGTGCTCTGAAGAAAATGTCGTCTGTGCATGTCCCTGTGCCAATGTTGTGGAACGCGGTTCACAGGAAGATAGACACTGCCGCCGGATTTGAAAAGGGCGTGCCGCATGCCGTCAGCAGCCGACACTTCCGGCCATCGCTTTTTTTCGTATTTTCCCCGGTGATGAAAACCATGCATTGCCGCATATCAGGATTGGTGCAGGGAGTCGGCTTCCGCTATTTCGTGCTGCAGCGCGCACGGGAGCTCGGCGTCCGCGGTTACGTGCGCAACGAGTACACGGGCGATGTGGAAGTGCGTGCGCAGGGAGAGCCGGGGCAACTCGAGGACTTCATGCGCGCGCTGCGCGTCGGTCCGCGATCCGCCCACGTGCGCGATGTGCGCATCGACTGGGAGGAGGAAGACGAGATGTACAACTCTTTCGAGATTCGCGTATGAGAGCGGACGATTTTCGCATCGGCTACGGCTACGACGTGCACCGGCTGGCCGCGGGCGAAACGCTGGTCCTCGGCGGCGTCGCACTTCCCGCCTCGCGCGGCACGGTCGCCCATTCCGACGGCGACGTGCTGCTGCATGCGCTCTGCGATGCGCTGCTCGGCGCCCTCGCCCTCGGTGATATCGGCGAGCATTTCCCCGATACGGATGCGGCCTGGCGCGGCGCCGCGAGCACGGACCTCCTGCAGTCCTGCCTGCGCATGTGCGCCGCACGGGGATGGCAGGTGGTCAACGTGGATGCGACGCTCATTCTCGAACGACCGAAAATCCTGCCGTACAAGACGGCGATGCGTGAAACGATCGCGCGCGTGCTCGGCGTCGATGCGGACCGCGTCTCGCTCAAAGCCACGACCGGTGAGGGCATCGGTTTCACGGGCAGGGAGGAGGGCGCCGCCGCCCACGCCGTCGTTCTGCTCGGAAGGAAGGAATGATGGGTGGACTCGAGGAAATCGTCGCGACGCTCTCACGCCTTGACGTCGTCTGGATTTACGCGGCGGTCTTCGGCATCGCCTATATCGAGAATATTTTCCCGCCTTTTCCCAGCGATGTCATCGTCGTCTTTGCCGGATCGCTGGTGGGCATCGGAACCGGGAGCGCCGTGATCACCGTGGCGCTCGCCACCGCGGGAAGTACGCTCGGCTTCATGTCGATGTACTGGATCGGCGACAAATTCGGCGACCGCTGGCTGGAAACCGGTCGCATCCCCTTCGTCTCCGTCTCCGCCGTCCATCGCGTACAGGCCTGGTTCCGGCATTACGGGTACTGGGTGGTGGCGGGAAACCGCTTCCTCGCGGGCACGCGCGCCGTGATCAGTTTCTGGACCGGTATCGCGGAGATGGACCTGGCGAAGACCACGCTGCTGTCGGCCGTCAGCGCACTGCTCTGGAACAGCATCCTGCTGTATCTCGGCTATGTCGTGGGCGAGAACTGGCGTGTCATCGGCGATTACCTCCACACATACAGCAAAATCGTGACCGCCGTGGTCGTCGCCGTGCTGCTCGCCTGGCTGCTCTACCGCTGGTGGCAGAGCCGCCGCGCCGCCACAGGCAGGAGAGACGGCGCAGCCGCCGATTCCGGCGCAGGCTCCGATTCCGGCGCAGGCTCCGATTCCGGCGCAGGCGGGAGTACGGCACGGGCGGGGAATTCAGACGCGGCGGTATCCGACGAGGAAGTCCATGGTTGAGTGGCTTTACGGCATCGATGTGGCGCTGTTCCGTTTCGGCAATGAGACCATCGCCAATCCGGCAGGGGACTGGTTTTTCCCCTTCATCACGAATCTGAAAAATTTCATCGTCCCTTACGCCTTGCTTCTTCTCGGCCTGCTGGTATTCGGGAAGAAGCGCGGTGCGCTCACCGTCCTGCTCATCGTGATCACCATCACCCTCGCCGATCAGCTGAGCAGTTTCGTGGTCAAGCCGTGGGTGGGACGTCTCCGGCCCTGCCACGTACTCGAGGACGTTCGGCTGCTGGTCGGCTGCGGCTCGGGAAAATCCTTCACCTCGTCACACGCGACCAACAATTTCGCACTCGCCGTCATCATTCAGCACATGTACCCGAAAGCGCGCTGGTATGTTCTGACCTGGGCGGCGCTGGTCGCATTCTCGCGCGTCTACGTCGGCGTGCATTATCCATCGGACATTCTCGGCGGAGCCGTGCTGGGATCGCTGATCGGTTTCGCGGTCATTTTTCTCTACGAGCAGGCGGCGAAGGGCATCGCCGTGTGGCAGGCGCATCGGCGCGCCGGAAAGGAACAGGCATGAACAGCGGGATAGCATCGCAGGTCATCGCGCGGGACGGTGGAGGTCAAGCGAAGCGCCGCAGGACGCGGCTGGCGCTCGCCTTCTCTTCCGGCCTGCTGTTCGCGGCCGCTTTTCCCCCGGTGCCGACCGGTGTCGCCGCGTTCGCTGCCCTGCTCCCCTTCCTTTTTCTCATGGACGACATGTCCACCTGGCGCGATGCCTTCCGCTGGTCATACCTGACCTTCCTGGTCGGGAACGCGGGGACACTCTGGTGGATCAGTGGCTGGTGGGGAGAGGATCCCTGGTTGAAAGCCGCCGGCGTGGCCGTCAACTTCATTTACCCGCTGTTTTTCACCGTTCCCGCACTGCTCTACCACGTGGTACGCAGGAGACTCGGAACCCTCGCCGCCGCGGGCGCCTTCCCGGCGCTGTGGACGGCATGGGAATGGCTGGCGCATTTCCCGGAACTGTCCTTCCCGTGGCTGCTGCTCGCAAATACACAGACCTACGACCTCGCGAACATACAGTTCATCGCATGGACAGGGGCCTTCGGCCTGTCCTTCTGGGTCGCACTCATCAACGCGCTGCTTTTCGTCATGACGCGGCAGCTGCTCTCAGGGACGTGGACGCTCCGATCGAAACGCATGATGGCGACGGCCGCGATGCTTCTGCTCGCCGTCCTTCTCCCGAAACTGCACTCCTCTTTTGTCCTCGGCGAAGAAGCGGAAAGTCACGGGGAAGTCACCATCGGCATCATACAGCCCGACATCGACCCGTACGACAAGTGGGGGAGCGGGGAGACGCCGCTCGGAAAGCTGCGGGCGCTGATGGAAATCTACGATTCGCTGGCCGCCTATCGGCCCGACCTGGTGCTGCTGCCGGAGACGGCGATCCCGTTTCGCGTGCTCCAGCACACGTATGCTGCCGAATGGCGTTGGCTGCGCCGCCATGTCGACAGCGTGGGTGTTCCGCTGCTCGCCGGTTTTCCCCACACCGTCTGGTACGAGAATCCCGATACTGCTCCCGCGAGCGCGCGCCGCATCGAAGGAAGCGACCTGCGCTATCACGATTTCAACGCCGCCATGCTGCTCGAACCGGGAGAAGATATCCCGCAGATTTATCACAAGTCGCGGCTGACCCCGCTCAGTGAACGCATCCCGTATCTCGACGCGCTGCCGTTCATGCAGGACGCACTCACCTGGGGGGTCGGTATCAGCAACTGGGGCGTCGGCAGTGACACGGCCGCATTTCGCCTCCGGAGCGCGAAAGTCTCCACCGCGATCTGGGCGATGATCTGTTATGAAACGCTGTACCCTTCCTTCGTCGCCGGTTTCGCCGACCGCGGCGCGGAAGTGTTCGCCACCATGTGCAGC
>JAVVFP010000196.1:0-6183 GCA_032250495.1 Bacteroidota bacterium
GCGCGCCTGGGCGACGAGTGGTGGGGAAACAAGTTCATCTGGCAGGGCGGTGTGATGAATTCCTCCCTCATTCCCAATTCCGACCTCACGGTGGAGTACACCCGCATCGAACCCTATGTGTACAGTCACCGTCTCGCCGGCAACCAGTACACGCACAACGGCGACGCCCTCGGACTCGAGCTTCCCCCCAACAGCGACGAGTGGTACCTCGGTCTGCGGCACTGGCTGGACGCCGATCTCTGGGCGCAGCTGGAAGTGCATCGTCGCCGTCACGGACGCAACGAAGTGGACGAGGACGGCAAGGTCGTCGTCAACCACGGCGGGGACATTTACGAATCGCTGCTGTATGAGCGGGATTCGGACATCGCACCCTTCCTCGACGGTCCCCTCGACGAAAGCACCATCCTTTCCCTCACACTCCGCTGGGAGCCCGTGCGCAACATCATCCTCCGCGGCCTCCTCCGCTGGCGCGACCTCGTATCCGAAACCGACGGGGATCGGCAGGATACCTACCTATCAATTCTCCTCTCTCTGGAAATTTAAAGGCAATCACTCTTTCTGAACTCTGTGTTTCCTCTGTGTCCACTGCCGGGCACGCCGTAGTGCCTTCGCCAGAGGCGGAGGTACGGAGGCGGGTGGTTGCCTTTGGGTCTTCTACCGGGTTTTTGCCCTGTCCCGCACGACCGATTTTCATGGCAATCGTGCAAAAATTATCATAGATTTATTATCCGGAGATATACCGCGATATCGATACGATTCATTGTTTTTTAGAGGTTTGAAGATGCAGAGATTTGTAAAAAAGTACCTGTCCGGGATAGCAGCGATGAGCATGGCAGCGGCGCTGGTCTTCCTGCTGACGCCATCGACGCCGTCCTCATGGGACGACTACTACACGGAGATGGCCGCACGCAGGAACGCGAGGATACAGAGCGCCACGGGAGTTGAGAAACATGTTCCCGGACTCGAGTATTACCAGATGTCCCGCCGTTACGGCAATCCCGGCGTCAACATCGACCGGAGGCTGGTGGATGCGCAGCTGGAGCTTGAAACGCGACTGAACAAGGCGTTCGGAAAGAGCAGCCTGGACAACGACTGGCAGTCCATCGGTCCCGCAAACACCGCGGGCCGCATCCGTGCGATCGCCTTTCGTCCCACGAATTATGATATCATGTACGCCGGCGGCGCCAGCGGCGGAATTTTCAAATCCGACCAGGGCGGCATGAACGGCAGCTGGCGTCCCGTAATGGACTTCGCGGAAGCCATTCCCGTCGCGGCCATCGCCATCGATCCCTCGAACAACGACATCATGTACGCCGGCACCGGCGAGCCGACCATGGACCTGGTAAAATCCTACGGCGCTCCCTCTTACAGCGGCGTGGGCGTGATGAAGTCCACCGACGCCGGTGAGACCTGGAATCTGCTGCCGTGGCCGGAGAGCAGCAGCGCCATTCACAACATCATCATCAACCCGAACAACACCAGCATGGTATTCGCCGCCACGCGCAACAACCTCTACCGCAGCGAAGACGCCGGTCAGAGCTGGTCGCGCGTGCAGTCCGGCATCGTGACGGACGTGGAGTTTCGTCCCGACAATCCCGACATCGTCTTCTGCGCCATCGGAAACGACCAGGGCACGAGCATCAACGGCGTGTACCGTTCCACCACGGGCGGCGGCCGTTTCTCCTTCAGCAAGGTCGCCGAGAACTGGCCGGACCCGGATTCCACCGGACGCATCGAGCTGGCGGTCACGCCGGCGAACCCGAACATTCTGCTCGCCTTCGTGATGCGCAGTCGCACCACGCAGAGCGGGGAAAACGACTTCCTCGCCGTGATGAAGACCACGAACAACGGAGACAGCTGGGAGCGTCTGCACAGCAACCTGCCGTCGGATTTCACTTCCGGCCAGGGTTTCTACAATCTCTGCGCCGCGATTTCCCCGACGGATCCCGACCTGGTTCTCGCCGGTGGTTTCGAAGTGTATAAGAGCACCAACGGCGCCGCCAGCTGGGAGCGCGTCACCCGCGGCAACTCGCCGGTGCACGTCGACCAGCATGTGCTGGAATTCACTCCCGACGCGAAGTACGTCTACCTCGGGAACGACGGCGGCGTGTACCGCAGCGCGACCGGCGGCAGCAGCTGGACGCCGCTGAACGAGAATCTCGAGACCATACAGTTCTACACGCTGGCCTGGGATCCGAACGACAGCGAGCGTTTTTACGGCGGCGCGCAGGATCACGGCGTATTCCAGATGTTCAACATCGGCGAAAAGGCCTGGCGTCTGCGCCGCGGCGGCGACGGCGGCTACGTGGTCGTCGATCCCGAGAATCCCAACATCCTTTATTCGCGCGTGGCCGTCGAGGGCGGCGTCAGCGCTCCCTCGCGCAGCACCAACGGCGGACAGTCCTGGGAGAAGCTTTCGAGCGGCTTCGGCAGCATCGAGGCCGACCGTTTCAACTGGCTTCCCCCGATGATGCTGGCGCCCAACGACCGCACGCGCATGTACACCGCCACGCAGTTCATGTATACCGCCAAGGGTGTGGACTCCGGTACGCCCCGCTGGGCCACCGTGGGCGACGAGGACCTGACGAAGCGCAGTTCCTTCCAGTTCGGCATCATCTCCACTTTCGACATCTGCGAGAGCAACTCCGACTTCATGATTATCGGCTGTGGCGACGGACGCGTGCAGTGGAGTGACAATATCACTTCGCTGGATCCGGTGTGGAACGACATCACCGGCGACCTCCCCAATCGCTGGGTGAGCGAAGTGCGCGTCGACCGCAACAACCCCGACAGGCTGTACGCCGTGTTCAGCGGCTACGGGACGGGACATGTGTTCCGCTCCACCGATCGCGGGACGACATGGGTGGATATCACCGCCAACCTGCCGGACATTCCCGTCAACGGCATCGTGCTGAGCAGGGACAAGCCGGAGGACGTGTACTTCATCGGCACGGATATCGGCGTGTGGTACACCGAGGACGCGGGCCAGAGCTGGGCGCGTTTCGGCAGCGGACTCCCCAACGTGGTGGTGTACGATATCGACATCGACGATAACAACCGCCTGATCGCCGGTACGCACGGACGCGGCATGTGGATCACCGACGCGGTGCTGTCCACCCCGGACACCCCCGTCGCCCCGACGCTGTTCTCCGTCGCACAGAACTACCCGAATCCCTTCGCCGCCGAGGTGGGAACGACCATCTCCTTCACCCTGCAGCAGAGCAGCGACGTGCGCGTGGCCCTCTACGACGCCGCCGGCCGCATGCTGCAGACCGTGACCGAGGGACGCTACGACCGCGGCAGTCACAGTGTGCGCGTCCGCACCGCTTCCCTGCAGCCGGGAGTGTATTTCTACACGCTCTCCGATGGCGCGGCGCAGGTTACGCGGAAGCTGGTAGTAATGTAGCACTTCGTGCCTCCGGCACTCAGTGCCGCGTGGGCTCGCTGACGCTCGCGCGAGGGTTCCGCTTCGCGGAACGCGTGTAAAAAGAAACCCGGTGCTCATCGCACCGGGTTTCTTTTTGCGTGCCAGAGCGCCTTCTTTCGCGTTCGTCGCAGGCGAACCCACGCGCGCTCGCCAGAGGCGAGCGCGTGTAACCTTTCCCCCCTTCCCCTTGTCACTCCCCCGTAAATGGACGACGCCCTCGTCCGATAACAAACTTCCGTGCCCTTAAACCCTTACGAACTGACCGTGTCCTAATGTGCAGACGTCTCCAAGGGCACAAAGAACGCGATAATTCAACATCACCCCAATTGATAAGGTGCAGTTATGAGATTTTTCCTTTTGTCCGCCATACTTGTCGCCGCGCTGGCCGTGACGGCCTGCGAGCAGGACAGTAGCGTCAACGATCCGATGAATACGACAGACCAGGCTGCGCTGCTGCGCGCGATCAACGACCTCGACCTGAGCAAGGAGCAGCTGGCCCAGCTCGACGAGATGTATTACCTCGGCGAGGATCTCTCGAACCTTCTCGATCCCACGCAGCTCGGCTGCATGAACACGCTGATCGACGGCATGGGCATGTCCTTCAACGGTCCCCGGGACCGCGGTCACATGGGCTTCGACATCGGTGCGATGCTCCATCTCCGCCTCATCATCCAGGCGAATCCCGATCTCGACGCGCAGAAGCGCGAAGCGCTGCTCGCCCTGATACAGGAATCCAACGCCCGTCGTCTGCAGCTGATCATCGATTACAAAGACGATCCCGAAACCCTGCGCGCCAAGCTCAAGGAAGAGCACGATGCCCTGATCGCCGCGATGAACGCCCTGCTCAGCGCCGAGCAGCTCGCCAATGTCGAAGCGCTGAAGGAAGAGCTCAGGCAGCTGCGCGAGGAACGCCGGGAACTGTGGAATGCCCAGCGCATTGAGATGCTGGTACAGTTCTACACGCAGAGGCTCGGACTGACCGCGGAACAGGCGGAGCAGCTTCGTCAGATTCTCAAGGACCAGTACGACGAGATCGCCCTCATCCGCGCGCAGTACGAAGGTGACCCGGAAGGCATGCGCGCCGCCATGCAGGAGCTGCTCGAGGACACCAACGACGCCATCGAGCTCATCCTCACGCCCGAGCAGCTGGAAATCTGGGAAAACATGCGCAAGTTCCCCATGCGCTGGCGTCCCGGGCATCACGGCGGGAGACGGTAGGAACACAGAGGGCACAGAGGTGCCACAAAGTACACAGAGATATAAGAAGGTCCCGGTAAAAACCGGGACCTTTTTTTATTCGTTGCGTACTCTGTGCAAAACTCTGTGTACGCTGCCTGCCACGCCGTAGTTCGCCGCGGCGAACGAAGGAGGGTGGTTGCCTTTAAATTCTCTCTCGATGCCTTTTATATCCTGCGGCGGCGACGACCACCACTTCCACCGTTGGAGGAGGAGGAGGAGAACGTTCCTTCGGGTTTGAGGGAATCGATGGCTTCGAGCAGTTCGCGATTGGTGCCATAGCGCCGGACGTACTGGATGAGTCCCTGCATGGCTTCGCGGTTGCCGCCCTCGAGCAGGGCGCGGCGCAGGCGGAAGTGCAGTTCGGTATCCTCACCCAGCAGCAACTCCTCGCGGCGTGTGCCGGAGAGCTGGATGTTGATGGCGGGGAAGATGCGGAGGTCGGCCAGTTCGCGGTCGAGCACGATTTCCGAGTTACCCGTTCCCTTGAACTCCTGGAAAATCAGTTCGTCCATCGCCGATCCCGTATCCACGAGAATGGTGGCGATGATGGTGAGCGAGCCGCCGTGTTCGATATTGCGCGAGGCGCCGAAGATTTTTTTCGGGATTTCGAGGGCGCGGGCGTCGATACCGCCGGACATGATGCGTCCGGAACCTTTCATTCCCGCGTTGAAGGCGCGTCCCAGGCGCGTAAGCGAGTCGAGGAGGATCACGATGTCCTTCCCTGTCTCCGCCTGGCGCTTGGCATATTCCAGCGTCAGCTTCGCCACGCGGGCGTGGGAGGCGAAATCGCGGTCGTTGCTGCTCGCGAACACCTTGCCGCGGATGTTGCGCTCCATCTCGGTGACTTCTTCCGGACGCTCGTCCACCAGAAGCACCAGCAGTTCAAGATCCTTGTGGTTGCGGGTGATGGCGTCGGCCAGTTTCTGCATCAGGATGGTTTTTCCCGAGCGCGGCGGCGACACGATCAGCGCACGCTGTCCGCGACCGATGGGCGCGATCAGATCCACGATGCGCGTGGTAGGATCCGGCGTCTCCAGTTTCAGACGCTGGTCCGGCGCAATGGCCACCTGGCGCGTGAGTTCCGGAACCGCCTTGTACTGGTTGGGCGGCACACCGTTGATGTCATGTACGGAAAACACATGCCACTGGCGACTCTTTTCGCGGGCCACGCCGGTGACAAGACAACCATCCCGCAGACCGAGGTCGCGCACCATGCCCGTAGGCACGTACACATCGCTTTGATCGCGGTAAAATTCCCGTGTTATTTTGCGGACGAAACCGTAACCCTTGGGTTCCAGCTCGAACACCCCGCTGAATTCAATTTCTCTCATATTCCCCTGGGAATAAAAAACGTCGGGCAGGCGAGCGCACGGACGTGCGCACTTTGCGTAAAATCACGCTTTGTAAATATACAACATTATTTCGTTTAAGACCAAGGGTTGCGCACGCCTTCGGCGTGCGCCTGGAGTTTGGCCATTAACTAGATAACCCGCCATTTTTTCCGCCCCACATCAGGG
>JAVVFP010000197.1:0-6178 GCA_032250495.1 Bacteroidota bacterium
CACTCCCACGGTGCATTACCATTACAGGCTCGGCGTGCCGGAAGCAGGGTCCTACCGGGAGTTGCTCAACAGTGATTCGGAGTATTACGGCGGGAGCGGGATCGGGAATTACGGTGTTGTCGAAACCGAGGACGTGCCGCATCACAAGCGGGACTTTTCCCTGGTGCTGACCGTACCTCCGCTCGCTGTGCTCATCCTGAAGAAAGGGAATTAATCTTCCGCGGACTGCATGATCAGTGCGCTCAGCGCAGGCACCTGAACACGCGACCCTTCGAACACGCCAAGCACCTCGGGTCCGGCGTGCGTGGCGTCCACGAGGATTTTCCATCGCCTGGAGACGGGTAACTCGTACTCCGCCTGTTCGTGGTGGTTCGCGTTGACTAGGACGACGACATCCCCGCCGTCGCCTTCCGAGGAGAGCACAAAGCCACTTGCGAGGGACGTGGACGAGGAGAGAAAGGTGTACGCCTCATCCGGAGCGCGGCGCAGCGGTGGCAGTGCCGCACGCAGCTGAATCAGTCCCCGGTAATAGTCATAGAGCTCACGGTTGATTTCACGATGACTGAAATCAATCCAGTTCGTTTCATCATCCTTCTCATAGCTGTTGTGGTCGAGCACGCCCGCGGTTACGTCGCTGATCCCCCTGTCGGCGATAATTTTTGCGCGCGCGAACTCCTGTCCCGCGTGCAACATGATGCTGCCGCGTGAAACGAAAAGCATTACCGCCGCAAGCCGCGCGATACGCATCTGCTTCGGATCGAGACGAAGCAGTCCGGCGGGATCGCCGACGACCTGTCCGGGACGCGCCGTCCCCGTCGCGATGCGGATGAAATCACCCAGGGTATAGCCGTCGTGCGCTTCGAGATAGTTGACTGAATGGGCATGTGACCGGAAGGGACCGGCTGCGGCGCGTACGGAACCGAGCACCCACTTGCCGAAGTCCTCCGGCACACTCGTCCCCCACTCCCCGAAGAGGTAGCCCTTTCCCTGCATGGGATCATAGCCCTTCACTCCATTGCGAAAAATGTCGTTCCAGGCGCCGTAATCCAGGTCGGAAAAGCCCTCGGGATCATACGCGCCGCCCCACGGCTCGGCGATGAGGATGACATCCGGGTTGATCGCCCGTGCGCGATCCCGGATCTCCGCGAAGGTATTCCGATCGATGATGCTCGCGAGGTCGAATCGAAAACCGTCCACATGGTATTCTTTCATCCAGAAGAGTACGCTGTCGACGATGAGCCGGCGCACCATCGGCATCCTGGAATCGAGATCGTTACCGCAGCCGCTGCTGTCGAGAAATTTTCCCGCGGGAGAAACGCGGTAATAGTACCACTTGTCGATGTATTTCAGCGGCTGGTAGTCGTACTGCGAACTGTGATTGTATACGACATCCATGATCACCGCCATGCCGGCGCGATGCATGGCCCTGACCATATCCTTGAATTCCGCGATGTGCCGCGGTGCGGCGTCGTTCCAGTGCCCGGGCGTCAGGTCCGCGTGCCGGGAATACCGCGGCTCCGGCGCGAAAAAGTAGGAGGTCATGTATCCCCAGTGATTCATCTCGTAGGGATTCCAGTCGTTGTAGACATCGTCGCCCGCGTGCTGCATGTACGGGGGCTCCATCCAGGCGAACTGCTGGCAGGGAAGAAGTTCTACGGCATTGACACCGAGCCTGCGGAGGTAATCGATGCCGCCCCGCGGAGCGCTTTCCGTCAGCGCTGCGTAGGTTCCGGCCAGGGACGGATCTGCGCCACTCCGGGGATGCGCGGACATGTCGCGCACGTGCATTTCGTAAATGACAAGGTCTTCGGGTGCGACCCTGACGGGCGCATCGTCCTTCCAGTCATATTCCGGGATGATGTCCGGCAGCAGGCAACGCGCACCGTGCCGGTACGTGTTTCGCGTGGCGACCGCGCGGGCGTAGGGGTCCCCGATGAGAATGCGCGCATTGAACATCTCTCCCGCGTCGCGGGGACCATCGACGCTGTATGCGTACCAGTGCGCACGGAGGGGACGTTCGAGCACGACCTGCCAGACTCCCTCCCGCTGCTTCTCAAGAAAGTAGACGCTGCCGAGATCGTCGGTGAGGTTTTTGAAAAGGTGCAATCGCACACCGCTGGCGCGCGGCGCGAAGAGGCGAAAAACATAGACGTCGCGCTCCACGGTACAACCCAATGCCTGCTCGGGACGCAGAGTCTCGAGGCAGGGCGTCACGTCCATGCGCACGATGCCGCTTCCACGGAGCAGCACGGAGTAGCTGCGGGAAAGGTCGACGTCATCGACCTCGACGGTCGCGACATTGCCCTTGCCGGTCACGCGATGAATCGCGACTGCAGGTGCGATGATGATGTCCGTTTTCTTCAGGCTGTTGGCGTGACCCGAAAGATGGAGCTGCAGCGTGTTCGGAGAGACGAGTCGTGCCTGCTCGATGTACATGGGTTTCGTGTTGTTGCGGAAGTGTACTGATTGCTCTGCGTTCGCGCCGACCTCTTCTTGCGACGCCTGCGCAAGATAGGAACACGCGCGACGTCAGGCAATTTGCTTCCCCCGGGGAGCGGGGGTAAATTGCGCGCATGAAGCTCGCGGATCACCAGAAACATTACCGGGCGGATGCCGAGGAGTTCGACTATTTCGCCCCGCGCACGGGCGCGGACAGGGATGCAGCCCGCCGCATCCAGGAGGCCGTGCTTTATGCCGCCCGTCCCGGAGGGGATGATATCGTCTGCGATCTCGGCAGCGGCGGTGGCTGGCTCCTTGATGATCTCGCGGACAGCAATCGCATCCGCGTCGTCAGCGTCGACCTCGGCATGCACAACCTGCGCCGGCTTCGGGAACGCTTCGGTGACCGCGTGCTGCCCGTCGTGGCCGATGCCGCACGCCTCCCCTTCAGGCGAGGCAGCTTCACCTGCATGATCGCTTCTGAGGTGCTCGAACATTGCAATGACCCCGCGACTGTCGTGCGGCAGGCGCACGGCGCGCTGGCACACGGGGGTCGGCTCGTCGTTTCGACGCCGTACCGCGAAGTCCTTCGCTATTCGCTGTGCATACACTGCAACCGGCCGACACCGCAGAATGCCCACCTGCATTCCTTCGACGAGAATCGCCTGTCGGAGATGTTCCGCGAAGCCGGCTTCGCCCCGGCCCGCTGCTTCACCCTGCAGAACAAGGCCTTCCTGCATCTTCGCCTCTCCCCGCTTTTCCGCTTTCTCCCCTTCCGGGTATGGCGGCTGATCGACCGATTGTTTACATTTGTTATTGCAAAATGTCACACGATCGTCATCCACGCAGAACGATGATTCGACCGTGTTCTCATCCACGCAGAGGCAACGACACACGATGCGCGTGATCACCCGGTTCCGGCGTCTTCTCATCGCAATCCCCTTCCTGCTCTCCTCCATTCTGTCACTCCACGCCCAGGAGATGGATCTCCATCGGCAATGCGGCATGCGCTCGCCGGAGCAGCCGCACACTGCGTCCGCTTCCGCGGGCATTATCGAGCCGTACGGTGGCGCGCATCTTCCCTTCAAGGGTCAGATCCGCGGACTGGTGACCTTCGTTCAGCTGCGCAACGACGATGTGGAAAACAATGCATGGCCGAACGGGTCGATGCCGCTGTGGGCGGACATGTATGTCGAGCGACTCGAGCGCTATTTCGCCGACATGTCCGGAGGAGAACTGCAGCTGCAGCTCGACGTGCACCCGTCGCTGATGATTACGCGGGGGACGGAGGAGGGATACGTGACGTGGGGAGAGAATTTCGGGGTTGCGATCAGGGAGATGATCGACTCCCTCGACGTGATCATGGATTTCGGTCCGTATGACCGCTGGGATTCAGAAGGCAATCCCTACAACCTCAAGGAGCAGCCCGACGGCAAGGTCGACCTTCTCATCGTCGTATTTCGCAGTATTTCGCATGCAGGCTTCATGCCTTTCACCGGGGTGTCGGACCTCGGTTTCGCGGGACACCATTTTGTCGACGGGTCGCTGGACCGCTTCTTCTACGGCGGTTCGGGCCAATGGAACGATGCCGGGGCCTCAGGCCTGTCGCTGTCCTATCTTCCGGGACGAAAAGGTGTCATGAACGCGGAGTTCGCCTTCAATGTCACCGTGCACGAACTCGGCCACAAGCTCTTCGGTGAAGCGCACCCTGCCGACCTGTACGGTCGCCTCGGGATCATGGCACGCTCCTCGAACGGGTATTCGATGAGCAGCTTCGAGAAGCATCTCGCCGGGTACATCGACTACCGTGTGCTGAACGCGGGAAGGGACACGGTGATTACGCTCACGGATTTCGTCACGCATGGTGATGCTGCGCTCCTCCCGATTCCTCAGCATCCGCGGAGTTACTATGCCTTCGAATTCCGCGGGAAAAAATCTGAGTGGGACACCGCACCAGTTGAGGGACTGTACATCTACCGCATATTCGACAGCTGGAGCAAAAGTCAGAAGCGACTGCTCGTCGTCAGTGCCGAAGGATCATTCGACTGGGCGCTCGACGACAGTACCGGGCTCGTGTACCCGGTACGTGCGCGGCCCATCGGCGGCTTCAGCCGCATGCAGCAGATCCCGGTGGATAACAGGATATACTGGGCGGAAGGCTGGAACGGGGACCCCCGCGTGGCCTTCCGCGACCACCGGAAAGAGCTCGCCGTATTCAAGAATCCCTCTCCGGATTTCATCTTCGGTTCCGATACCGTGCGGACCGACCTGCATATTCGCCTGCTTGCACTGACCGATTCCACGGCGACCGTCCGGATTTCCTATCAGTATCCGACGATTCTCACGACGGATAATCCGGTGCCGGAGCAATCGGCTCTCGCCCTCCCTTTCCCGCATCCGACGCGAACCGCCGTAAGCAGCATTGTCGACTACCGGATTTCACGGCCTTCCTTCGTCCGTTTGCGGCTCCTCGACGCACTCGGTCGCAACGTGCAGGTACTCGACCGGGGCCGGAAAGCTGCCGGCACGCACCGCACCGTCCTGAACGCCGACGGTCTCGCACCGGGTAGTTACCTGATGGTGCTTGAAACCGGAGAACATCGATTGCTGCGACGCATTCTCATCACATTCTGAGCAGATCGCATGAAAACCCTTGGAGCCGAAAAGAATTTTCTCGGTCTCGACGACGAGCACAGCACGCTCCCTGCATCCGAAATCGCCATTGTCCAGGCCCCGTACGAGCATACGGTCTCTTATGGCAAGGGCACGGCCGGAGGACCTGCGGCAATACTGGAAGCGTCACATTTCGTCGAATTCTGGGACGAGGAGTTCCAGCGCGAACTTGCCTTCGAGAAAGGCATCGCCACACTCGAAGCGATCGACTTTCGCGGAACCGTCGACCGAGCCGCTCTCGACATCATCGAGCAGCAGGTGGCCGCGCTGCTCGAGGAGAACAAATTCGTCGTCACACTCGGGGGCGAACACAGCATATCCACCGCACCGATAAAGGCGCATCTCGACCGCTATCCGGACATGACCGTCCTGCAGATTGATGCCCATTCTGATCTTCGCGAGAGTTACGAAAACTCGCCGTGGAGTCACGCGAGCGTCATGGCGCGTGTCTGCGAATTCCTGCCCCCGGAACGACTCGTGCAGGCGGGGATTCGTGCGCAGTGCCGGGAGGAATTCGAACGCATCGAACGGGATGGAATTCAGACATTTTTCGCTTGGGAAATCCGCCAGGGGATTTTCGGTCAGTCCTGGAAAGAACGCGTGCTCGATGCCTGCGGTGAAAACGTGTATATCACCTTCGACATCGACGGTCTCGATCCCTCCATCATGCCCGCGACCGGTACGCCCGAACCCGGCGGCCTGCTCTGGGATGAAACGATTCAGCTCATGAAGATGATCGGAAAGCACCGCCGCATCGTTGGCTTCGACCTCGTAGAACTCGCTCCCATGGAAACCCTGCGCTGGCCGGATTTTCTCGCCGCCAAGCTCGTCACAAAAATGCTCAACGCCGCGTATCTCGGCCGCTGATCACATCCCGTAATACTCCTCGAGCCTGCGGAGCGCTTCCCGCATGTCCGCGGGCAGCTCCGATTGCACGCGTGTTAACTCCCGCGTGGCGGGATGCACGAATCCGAGGGTGCGCGCGTGAAGCGCCTGCCTGGGCAGCAAATCCAGCAGGTCGTTGACGAAGGACTTGAATCGGCCCGTGACATTGCCGTAATGAATC
>JAVVFP010000198.1:0-6151 GCA_032250495.1 Bacteroidota bacterium
CCCCGGCATCCCATTCGACGTTCTCGAGCATCAGCGATGTTTCCTCCACCGAACCCAGCAATGCCAGTGCCTCGACGGTCGCGACCGCCTCACCGGAAGGAACGCGCACTCCTGCTACCCGCAGTCTTCGCTGTCCCTCGCTGTCGGTGAACGTACCCGACAACGGATGCAGCACCGACCGTGCGAATACGAGATCGAAGCTGACGGTCCCCGCACCGGCGAGATCCAGACGCTCTTCGCTCTCAAGTACAATCGGGATCGAAACATGATCGCCCGGCCGCGCAAGGAGATCCGGCAACGCCAGCGTGCACGCTGCCGGTGCCAGTTGGATGACCACAGGATCCGATTCGGCACGGCAGCCGTGCTCATCGATGATGCGCACAATATACGTCCCCGCCCGCGGAGCCCTGATTGTCTGCGTCACGGCACCGCTCAGGACGGTATCATCGAGCAGCCATTGCCAGGACCGCCCGATGGAGGCGGTCAGCATGAGGCCGTCCTGCATGATTTCCGGCCTGACGACAGGATGCACGATGACAGCCACGGGTGAGGAAACGCCTTCACAGCCGCGCGCATCCGTCACCGAGACGTGATAGCTCCCCGTGGTCCGCGCCGTGATCACCGTGCCCGTATCCGCAAGCGCGCTTCCATCCTTCCACCACTGATAGCGGATATAACCCGCATCCGCCTGCAGCAACACCGAATCCCCTTCGCAGATTTCCGTCGGACCGAGCGGCGTCACCAGGGGTGTCGGTGCGGGATGGACGATGACACGAACGGGGACGGACCAGCCGCTGCACAGCGAATCCGAAACGTGCACACGATAAAGTCCGGACTGTGTGACAAGTATGCTCTGCGTCCGTTCACCCGTGCTCCACTCATATTGCTCGAAACCGCCATCGGCTTCCAGCAGCACCGATCCGCCCTCGCAGAATACCGTATCACCGCCGATGCGGACCTGTGGAGAATATCCATCCGTGATGGTTACGGTCATCGATGTCGTGTCGGTGCAGCCCGACGAGGTATCCACCACACGCAGACGAAGCGATGTCGTCCCCGTCCTGCTCCATCGGATCCGCGGTGTGCGTGTACCCTCGCCGCTTTCGATGACGCCTCCGGTCACCGTCCACTCGTAGCTATACGCGCCCTCCGGAAAAGCCAGATATTCCGCGACACCGTCCACACAGACTTGCGTGGGGCCCGTGACACGGACCTCGAACCGTGGATGCACAAGGATCTGCAGTGGAGCGGAGACACCCCGGCATCCATTTACATCCATGACCTCGACCGAGTACAATCCGCTCGCGCGTGCAGTGACGCTCCGGAGCGTGTCACCGGTGGGGACACCGTCGCGCGCCCAGCGATATGTCACGTAGGACAGCTGCGAGCGAAGTATTACGCTCTCACCTGCACAGAATTCCGTCGGTCCCGTCGCCTCGACGACGGGAAGCGGCGGCGGCAGTTCGATGACATCAACCGTGTCGGCACCTTCGCAACCCGTTCCATCGTTTACCGCAACGCTGTAGCGGCCTGCCGCGTCGATGACAATGCGGCGGGAGGACTCGCCGGTGGACCAGGCGTAATTCGCATACCCCTGTCCCGCATCGAGTTCGAGCGTCTCCCCGGCGCAGAGCACGGGAGGATCGGGAAGTATGCGCGGACGGAGTGCGTCAAGGATTTCCACCACACGATCGTCTGCCACCGTGCAGCCGGAGACGAGATGCCTTGCGTGTACGCGGACGACGGCGGGACCCGTTTCGCCCCATTGCACACGGATGCTTTCCGTTCCGTCGCCGGAGAGGATGCTCCCTCCTTCCACACTCCAGTCGAAGGCGACATCCGGCTGATCGTCGACGAAGTACCAGGCCTGCGTATTCCGGCATACCTGTGTCGGTCCTGCAATGATC
The DNA here is from genome assembly GCA_032250495.1 of Bacteroidota bacterium. GTDB lineage: Bacteria > Bacteroidota > Ignavibacteria > SZUA-365 > SZUA-365 > BM516. The sequence continues at coordinate 1,908 of JAVVFP010000198.1, forward strand.
ACCTCGGGGGAAGGATGCACCGTCACTTCGAGGGGTGCGGAGTTCCCGCGACAACCGTTCTCGTCGACGATCTCCACCGCGTACGTGCCGCTGCGCGTGACCACGATGCTCTCCGCTGTCTCACCGTATGGTGACCAGCGATAGGATGTAAAGCCGGGAGTTGCGGACAGCAGCACGGAGTCCCCACTGCAGAAGGTCGTCGCACCGTCGGCGGTCACGACAGCTTCGGGTGGGACGTGCACGGTCACCGTCACCGTGTCCCTGCCGACACACCCGTTCGCAGCAGTGACCGAGAGGATGTAGCGCGTGGTCGCATCCGGCATGGCAAAGGGCTGCGGAATATCGGTTGCGCTCAATCCCTCCGCAGGCGTCCAGAGGTATGTCAGCGTGGATGCATCGCCCGACGGCGGCCGTCCGACCTGCACGCTGTCTCCGCGGCAGACGGAGACAGCAGGACCTGCGTCCACCTCCGGTGAGGGATACAGCTCCACCAGGATGACGTCGGAGGTGTCGCGGCAGCCTATTGCATTCGTCACGATCACGCGATACGCACCGGCGGAGGCCACCGCGAGAGAGGCCGATGTCGCCTGCGACAGGTGCGCATCGTCCCTTTCCCATCGGTATGTATAGCCCGGACCGGACTCCGTTCGCAGTATGAGCGTGTCCCCTGCGCAGAGGCTCGTCGGTCCGCTCAGCGCGACATCCGCCTGCGGTCCGATGGACACAGTGATCACCGCGGACGTGTCAGGACATCCTTCCGCATTCGTCACGATCACGCGATACGCACCGGCAAGCCGGGCCATGAAAGTCCTCTGCCATGCTCCCGCAATATCGGTTCCGTTGCGCTGCCAGCGGTAGGTCAGTTCCGCACCCTGATTCGCGGAGAGCAACACGCTGTCACCGCGGCAGAACGCCGTCGGACCGCTCGCCGAGATCGCGGCGCCGGGACCGGACAATACGGTCACAAGCACGGTCGCCGAGGAATCGGTGCAACTGTCGTCATCGCTGACGATGACGCGGTACAGTCCGGACTGCGACGCCGTGAAATACGGGAGATTCGCATGCGGGAGGTCCACGTCGTTGCGTAACCAGCGGAAGTCGGTGCCGCGCGTTGTCGTCACTTTCAGAAGGACGGACTCTCCAGGACAGAATGTCGTCGGACCCTCGGCCGAGAGTTCGGCACCGGGGCCCGGATTGATGGTGATCGTGATCACATTGGACGTATCGCTGCAGTGGTACGGGTTGGTGGCGATCACGCGGTACTTCCCCTGCGTTCTCGCCGTGTATGACGGCCCCGTCTCCCCAGGAATGTCCACGCCGTCCTTCTGCCAGATGAAGGTGCAGGGCGGATCCACCGATGCGGTGAGCGTCACGCTGCCGGACTTGCAGAATGTCGTCGAGCCCGAAGGGATGACGAATACGGACGGTGAGGGAATGACCGTCAATGTGACCGAATCGCTTTTGAGCACCTTGTTGCACTCGTCGAGGATGATGCAGCGATAGCGGTAACCCGACTGCGATCGGGAGACCGGAAAGATCGAGAGGAAGGGCGAGTCATCACCCGTATACGGAAATCCCGCCGGAACATTCACGAAGCCCGCACCGCTGTCGACCTGCCATTGATACGTGAGCAGCGGACCTTCCGCCAGCAGGTCGAATGATGCACTTTCCCCCTCGCAGACGAGCGTATCGTCCGGATTCCTGCGCATCGTCGAACTGTCGCAGATGATGCCGTCGGAACGGATATTGTTGAAGAAGGCATCGTACGTTCCGTCGAGTACCGGTTGATATGCGCTTTTCGTGGCTATCCCCTCCGTACTGCCGGTCCATCCCACGAAGTACAGCATCTCGGTCGCGTCGACCGTGACGCCGGTGATCCGATCGTGATGTTCTCCACCGAAATAGGTCGCCCATTCCAGCTGACCGGATGCGTCGAATTTTGCCATCACTGCATCCTGGTAACTGCGCTGCGTGGGCATATGCGTCCCGGGGGTCCCGATTCCGGAGAAGCCATATGACGTTCCGCCGAGATAGATGTTCCCGGACGCAGCGACGGTGATGGCATCGAGGCGCAACCTGTTCGCACCGCTGAAATAGGTGCACCAGTCTCTGACGCCCCCTGCATCAAATTTCACAAGAAACACGCCGCCGGTGTTCGTGGTCCGATACGCGCCCGGTGTGGCGAGCCCCGAGGACGCCTGCGATTGCCCGACGACGTAAATATTGTCCTGATTGTCGTTTGCAATCCCGAACCAGTTTTCCTCGCCGGCGACGCCATAATACGTCCCCCACAGCCGCTGTCCGCTGCCGTCGAACTTGACGATGAACGCATCCGACCTCGAGCCACTGATCGCGGGCAATCCGGGCGCTTTCAAGGTCTGGTGTGCGCCGGGGGTAGCTATCCCGGTATCGCTCATCGTGACACCGGCAACAACGACATTGCCCGCAGCATCAGCCGTGATGTCGCATGGGCGATCGAAGCCCTCTCCTCCGAAGTACGTGGACCAGAGAAGCGTGCCGTCCTCTCTGTATTTGGCAAGAAAGGCGTCGGACACATTCCCCGACCGCGTCGTACGGAATGCGCCGGGAGTGGCGATGCCTGTCGCGCTCCTTGTCCAACCGCTGATGAACACATTTCCCGCGGGATCGGTCGCGACCCCGGAACAGCGGTCGATAAATTCCCCCCTCAGGTACCGTTTCCACAGCAGAGTTCCGAACTGATTGAATCTTGCCACGGCGATATCCCCGTCGTCCCCGCTGGCCGTGCTTCCCTGACAGGTATTGGCAACAAAAACCGACTGCCCATCCGGATGCAGGGCCAGACTGATGTGAGGCCACGATTGATCCCCGCTCACCTCCTCATGTTCGATGTTGGGCTCGAAATACGTGCCCCATTCCCGCTGACCCGCTGCGTTGAATTTCACGAGAAAACCATCCTGTCTCGGACCGGTAAACGTCGTCGAATGCGCCCCGGAACTGGCGATCGCGTTCGTGCTCCCCGCCGCGCCGGCGACATAGAGGTTATTTGCTGCATCCACGACGATATCGTGACCGAAATCCCATTCGCTTCCGCCGTAATACGTCGCCCAGGGATCGATGATCAGGGTTCGCGCGCTGTCGTATCCCGACACGGCGAAGCGTATCGTCCGGTCATCGACGACGAAGCGAGCCGCCACCGGACGTTCGTCCTCACCGGTCCAGCACAGCGGAGCATCCTCCTGCATACTCCCGAGTGGCGTTGTGATCACGAGCGATCCATCCGCATGCACCGACACGTCGTCGGCATGCTCGTAGCGCATGCGGATGTCCTTCGCGCATCCGCCGGGCCGCACGATAAAATTGTACTTCACCCGGCCGTCGACGGTGAGCAGTTCGAGATCGATGTGCTGATAGATCTCCTCGTAGACGATACGGCGGAATTCCCGCACGCCGAGCAGTCCTTCCGGGAAGCGGTCCGCGTAGAAGTTCACCACCCCGTCCACCCGTGCATCCGCGCGTATCACGGCAGCGGGATTGCAGCCGACGAGCGTCATGTCCACACGATGCGTTTCCCGTTTTTCCCCGCGTGACCGATGCGCCACCGGCCGCTTCTCCCGTGCTCCGTTCCGATCGTGCAGCTCTCCTTCGGGAGTCACCCGCGTGAAGACCGTACTGATACCGTCCGGGCGAACATACAGCTGTGCACCGGGAACCCGGGCGGTATACAGGATCTCGTTGCGCACACCTCCCTTCGCATCCACGAACTGTCCCCGATTCTCCTGGAAGCGGATGTCGAGCGAGGCGAGCAGGCGATCAGCCCTGTTCTGTGCATGCTCCCCGGGACTGTCAAGGATAGTATTGGTGAGGGGTGGACTGCCGGCAGGGGAGGACGGATGCGCATGCGCCTGCGCGCAGAAGCCGCAGATCACGAGGAACAGGAGTCCGTACGCCGGCAGGCATTGCAACGGACGAAGGGCGTACCACCACGTACTCGGGAGAGCGGGAAATGGCAGTCCTGTGGATGGCATGGGCACCCCCTGCTTGGGCTATCCTTGAAGTGTGCGCGAAGCGTGATCGCGCAGCGCAAACGCACGGTTACAGGTACGCATTGTCATGCGGACGCGAATTCACGCTCGCATTCGCAGGAAAGAGAAGCAGCGCAGATTTACTGCAATTCCTTCCGTATGGCCTCCAGTTCACTCACCGCCTCCTGGAAACGGTCAATGAGACGGTCGATGACGGCATTCATGGCGTCGGCATTCACG
>JAVVFP010000199.1:0-6145 GCA_032250495.1 Bacteroidota bacterium
GTTCTATGCGATAGGGAGAGGAGGTGCGGCTTTCGATGCCGAACAGCTGTGCATCCTTGCCACGGGAGAAGCCGCGCATTTTCTGCTCGAAGGACAGGAAGCCACGCTGCAGTCCATCCGTGATGAAGGGGGGGAAGAGCGCATGCATCGGAGCCGGCGCCACCGGATTGACACAGGAAGAAGGTCCCAGCGTCCTGCTGGCACTGCCGGCGAGAAAATCCGGCAGCCGCTGCCCCGGGACCACGTTGCAGCTGCCGGGCGTGTTCACCGCCGCGCGGAAACGCTCCTCGAGCTCCGTCTGCAGCAGCAGTCCCGCATCGACGCCGTCGTAGCCCTGCGCAGCGAGATCGCGCGCGGATACGTTCACCACGATGGCGGCATTCGAGAACCGTCCGCTCTTGCGGTAATTGCTCATCCCGTTTGTGACCACGCCCGTGGTATCGGAACTGGCGTTGAGCACGTAGCCGCCCGGACACATGCAGAAAGAGTACACGGCCCGCTGCTCCTCCTTCCAGGTCCTGGCCAGCTTGTACTGCGCGGTTTCAATGTGCTCGTAGAGCCTGCGGTATTGCTCTCCGTACTGCATGGCGTTGACCGTCTCGGCCGGATGCTCGACGCGCACGCCCATCGCGAACTCCTTGAGTCCCATATCCACGCTCCGGGCGCGCAGCAGCGCGTACACGTCGCGCGCTGAATGTCCCGTCGCGAGAAACAGTGCTGGGACGGTGGAAATTTCTCCGTGCGCGGTTTCCACTGAAACGATACGCGCGTCGGCTCCCGTGGCGTAACCGGTGAAACGGGTGTTGTAGCGTATGTCAATGCCGCGCTGCTGCATGTCATCGAGCATGCGCGTCATGCACTGACGGATGCGGTTGGAACCGAGATGTGGATTGTAGAGGTAGCGGATATTCTCCGGTGCGCCGTAATCGACGAAGGTCTGCATGACGAAGGGGATATACGGTGAACGGATGCGCGTGATCAGCTTGCCGTCACTGTAAGTGCCCGCTCCACCCGCACCGAAGCAGATGTTCGAGCGCGGATTCAGTTCTCCGGATTTCATGAAACGGGCCATGTCGCGGATACGCGTGCGCATGGGGGGACCCTGTTCGAGCAGGACGGGGCGGAAACCATGCAGGTGCAGCCACCAGGCGCAGAATATGCCGCCCGGTCCGCTTCCGACGATGACAGGACGCAGGGCGTCGCCGCCGCCAAGCGCCGTGCCGCCGCCTATTGCCGTGCGCTGCCGGTGGATTTGCGCGCGAATTTCCCGCACCGGGTCTTCCATGTCCGTGGACAGCGAGTACTCGACGCGAATATTCCTGTGCTGCCGCGCGTCGACGCTGCGTTTCAAAATGCGGAACGGCCTGTCATCGCCGAGATGACGGCGAACGGCGGCACGAAGATCATCTTCGCTGTGTCGATATGGAAGGGATAGTTGGAAACGCACTGCATACCAGACGCTGCTGCGCGAAGTTAGGAAAAAACCCTGATACTTCACGCAGCAGCGTTCAAAAATGGGAATAGCTCAGAGCTTGATGCCGTATTTCTCGATGAGTTTATACAGCGTCGACCTGCTGATGTCGAGTTCGCGTGCAGTGTGCGCCAGGTTGCCGCGAGAGATCTCGATTGCGCGGCGGACCGCCTGCTCCTTGATCCTGTCGAGGGACACGATCTTGTCGTCATGGAAGAGCCTTCCCTCGGTGTCGAGCTCCATCGAAGCGTCCTTGAACGGATGCACCGTCACGGGGAGATGCTGCAGGCTCACGATGCCGCCTCCGCTCAGGAGCACGGAGCGCTCGATGGAAGATTCGAGCTCGCGCACATTTCCCGGCCAGGGGTAATGATACATGGCCTCGACGGCCTCGCGTGAAAAACCGCGTATCTTCAGCTTGTTCTTTTCCGCGGTCTTTCGCAGGAAATACTCCGCCAGGCGCATGATATCCGCCCCGCGTTCCCGAAGTGGCGGCACATGGATCGGGTATGATGCGAAGATGTAGTAGAGGTCGTCGCGGAAGGTCCCGGCCCGGACACGTTCCTTCAGGTTCTCGCTGGTGGAGGCGATGAGACGAACATTCGTCCGGTAATCGGTATTGCCGCCGATACGGCGAAGGGATTTTCTTTGAATCACGGCATGCAGAGCCGCCTGGAGATCCGCGTTCAGGGCGGCCAGCTCGCTGATGTACACTGTCCCGCCATCGGCTTCCTCAAGTGCGCCACGACTGCGCTGTGTCGGGTGCATCGAGGGACTTTCAAAGCCGAACAGCGCGCCAGCGAGCTCATCTGCTGGAATGTTGGCACAGGAGACCGTAAGGAAAGGTCCGGCGTTCCGTGGACTCGCGAGGTGTATCGTGCGCGCGACGTCTTCGCGTCCGCTGCCGTTCTCCCCTGTAATCAGTACCGGAACTTCGCGCCCGTTCAGCTTTTCGATAAGGCGCAGTACAAGCTGCATCTCACGGGAATCCGCGATGATATGCTTACTCGAGATACGTTCTTCGAGTTCTTCACGGAGCCGCAGGGCTTCCTGGGCGAGGGTGGAATGGCGAAGCGCCCCGAGCAGTGCGATTTCCAGCCGCTCGGTATCGACCGGCATGGCTATGATATCCAGCGCTCCCGACTTCATGATGTCGGCGGCGTTGATATCCGGCTCATCGGTAAGAAGGATGACGGGAAGCCAGGGATGCTGCCTGCGCAATTCCCGAAATACGTCCTCCCCGTCCACCCCGGTAACATTCCGTTCAAGCAGCGCGACGTCAGGAGGGGCATCGAGAGCCTCCAGTGCTGCATCTCCGTGCGAAAAGGTCTGCACATCGTAGCCCCAGGCTTTCTGAAGCTTCTGCTGAAGCACTTTCCGTTCGGAGTCCTCTTGCACGATGAGAAAAATGCGGTGCTTGGCCATGGCTCTTTCCGTATGTGTTGGGGAACCGTTCGTTTACATTACCATAACCATCCTTCGAACCAGCAAATACACTACACAGTCAGGGCGAGGGGAAAAACCCGGGAAGCGGGAGAGTAAGCGGGAAACAAGGGGCGTGCGAACGTTGGAGACAGGTGCAATTCAGGCCTCTTCAAGGAGCTGTCCGCACGCCCGCGTGCTCGGTCCGGGGGTGTCTGCCGCAGGGGCACACGGGCCCCTGCGGCGAAGACGATTACTGGATGACGCGGAACTGGATGCGGCGGTTCCGCAAGCGATTCTCGGGGGAATCGTTGGGCACGAGCGGATTCTCTTCGCCGTAGCCGCGGGCGGTCATGCGGTTGGCGTCGATGCCGTTCTGTATGAACCAGTCGCGCACCGAATTCGCACGTCGTTCACTGAGGCGCTGATTGGCCGCGTTGCTGCCGACGTCGTCGGTATGTCCCTGGATCTCCACGCGAAGTTCCGGGTTGGTGCGCAACGTGTTGAGCGCCTTCTGCAGGGTTTCCTCGGAATCCTGTGTGATGACTGCGGAGTTGGTTTCGAAGTTCACGCCTTCGAGCACCAGTTCACCGCTCTCCTCGATCTGCAGGACGTCCGCCGTCAGCGGGTCGGTGCCGTCGCGGACTTCCTTCCCGTCCATCGCGCCGTCGCCGTCGGTATCCTTGATCAGTGGATTGGTACGGTACACGTTCTTTTCGTCACAGTCGTTGAGTTCGTCACCGTCGGTATCTACGGCGAGGGGATTGGTATTCATATCCAGCACCTCGTCGCCGTCGGAACAGCCGTCCTGGTCCGTGTCCTTCGAAAGCGGATCGGTCTTGTACGTGTTCACTTCTTCACCGTCGAGCAGACGGTCGTAGTCGGTGTCGCGGAGCGTGGGATCGGTTTTGTAGCGATTGACCTCTTCACCGTCGATCAAGCCGTCCCCGTCCGTGTCGCGGTTATTGGGATCGGTATTATAAATCGCGATTTCATCCTCGTCGAGCAGACCGTCGCCGTCGGTATCCTTCGGCGCGGGCGGAACCGGCGCCTCGGGCCGCACAGGTTCCTCACGGTCGCCGAGGTAGAAGGTCAAACCGAAATTCACCATGTTGTAATTATCATTGTCCTCTGATTCCCATTCGTCGAGCGCGTCGGAGAAGGTCAACGTTTTCAGGTACTCGGCGAAAAAGTCCAACCGCTCGGAAAGCGACCAGGTGAGTCCGACGCCGATAGGCAGCGTGAGCGAACCGGACTCCTCGACGCGCCTCTCGGAAAGCGCCTGGTTGAACTTCGCATTTCCGCTGAGGTCGGGACTGAATGCCAAATATCCGAAGCCGGCGTAACCGTAGGGGCGCATATCATATTCCGGGAAGACCTGCATCTGCAGCGCCCCGATGAAATGAATGAGATCGTCACTGTACTCGAAAGCGAAATTATCTCCACTGTGCGAGGATTTCACGGGGGAATACATGATGCGTCCCAGCAGGTGCAGCGTCGCGAAATCACCTGCGTCTGCAAAGCGCCAGAGTGCGTGTGCATTGACACCGATTGCCCAGTCCGTTTCAGCACCCGGGAAATTCGTACCGTCCTGAAGGTCTCCTGCAAAACGGTTCAGCGACAATGCCAGACCGAACCCGAAGGTCTGCGGTCTCGCGAAATCGGCATCGTACGGACGCTGCTGCCTAATGGTATCCTGGGCCAGGCTCACCCCGGATAACAGTAGGAGCAGTGAGAGAATACTTAGCACCTTGTTCATGATCGCTCCTTGAAGATAGAATTCCTGTTCCTGCTGCGCGACAGGGACAGATCACACCGGACGCTGAGCGCCATCTTGCACCTGATATGCCTCAGGGTCCCGGTTCAATTATTGTATACGTCTAAAATCGACATTTCCTGGATTACTTACAAAGAAAACGTCCGAAAAGGAAACATGCAAGTGTTTTCCTCACATCCGGCAAAGAAAGATGCAGTCATGTACTCCCGCAGGTTGTGGCAGTGTCCGGCGGTTTTGACGCTACGAGATCAGCGCCTTTCGTCCTCACCGCCGAGAAGGCGGCGCACCTGTTCCCAGATATTCATTTCCACGGTCCCGGGTATGCCATCATCGGAAAGGTCCATATCCGATTCGCGCTTGTCGCGTTCGCTTCGCAGGGCCTGCATTTCTTCTTCCGCTTTTCGCAGCTGCCGCCGCGCTCCGTCCTCGAGAATGCTGAGTTCCGCGTAGCGGCGCTGAATTTCCCTGTCTGTCCAGGCGCCGAGATCTCCGGGCAGGACGTGGGCGGCTTCGGTGCTCACGGTGATGACGACGACGTCCTGCTGCTGTTCGGCGAGATCGAGATTGTTGACCGCCAGCAGGCGCTCCTCTTCACGCAGCACGCCGATGGTGTGCAGCAGCTGATGCAGGTCTTCCTTGCGTATGGCGTAGCGTATGAGTTTCATGACAGTATCCTGGAATACGATGCGAGAATCTTGTATGCGGGCACTATGGCTGCGGCGGGATGTCCGAGGAGAATTTCGGGCTGTAATGGCGCTGCAGCCAGGCGCACAGGCCGTCGAGGCCGGGGAAAAGCACGCGTTCGCTGATATTGGCCTGGTCGAGTTTGTCGCGCACTTCCCACTTCAGGGCCGCGGGAATGACCACTTTCCGGTACAGCTCGGGATGCGTGGGCAGCCACATGTCGAGTCCGCGTCCGGGATGAGATAAAACCGAAAAAAGGGCGTATTGGTTCACGATGCGGTCGTCGAGCGAGGGTGGCTCGAAAAAAACGACGAACTGATCCTGTGAGAGATGGTCGAATTCCTCGAGGCGCTGCGCGCCCTCGGAGAGCAACTGCACGGTAAAGGCGTTGCAGCCTTCCTGGAGGAGTATTCGTCGCAGCGCGGGCGGCAGCAATTCGTGGGCGCGAACATAGTCGACGCACCAGATCACGCCGTCGGTCTCAAACCGGGTGACATTGCAGGTGGCGAAATGCATGGCGATGAAGGGACTGTACGTCCAGTCCATCAGGCGGGTGGGGAGTCCGTGGTGCTGCGCCACCGAGAGCCAGTTCCATATGCTGTCCTTTTCCACCACGGTGCGATGCGCGTACTTGCGGAAATTGCGCATGAGATGCTTCTCGAGGCGGATAAAATCCCCGCCCAGGCGCATAAGGCTGCTCTGCAGAGCATAGGATGCGTCGGAGAGTCCGCGGAACGCGAAATCCGAGCGGAAACGTTCGATGTTCTCTTTCCACGAATTGTCGAAGAGAA
>JAVVFP010000200.1:0-6135 GCA_032250495.1 Bacteroidota bacterium
GGCAGCCAGCCGCTGCGCACGGCGCGCACCTGCGTATCCATCGCATGTCCCCTGGCCAGCGAGTTCTCCGGCTGTCCGGGAGGAACGGTATGATAGTCGGTGAATTCCTTCTCATAGCGCCACTGGTCGGTATTCACATAGTGCCAGCTCGGTGCGTTCTGCAGGCGGGAAGCCGCGTGCCAGTCCTTCGCAAAGGCGATGGCGCCCCAGGACTCGCCCGGCGCCAGCTTCTCCTGTCCCACGTAATGCGCCAGTCCCCCGCCGTTGACGCCGACGCAGCCGGAGAACATCAGGGCATGGATGGCGGCGCGGTACATGAGGTTGCCGTGATACCAGTGATTGATGCCGGCCCCGATGATGACCGTACATTTTCCGCCGGTATGTTCGGCGGTCGTTGCCCATTCGCGGGCGAACTGCAGCAGGTCTTCCCGGCCGATGCCGGTGTATTTTTCCGCCCAGGCCGGAGTATACGGAGCGTCCGCATCATCGTAATCCGCGGGATACGCGCCGCCGAGTCCACGGGAGACACCGTACTGTGCCATGAGGAGATCGTAGACGGTGGTGACGAGTGCGCTGCCACCGTCCGCGGTCGGCACGCGACGCGCGGGAACGTCGCGATACAGGCTTCTGCCCTCACCGAAATCATCGAAGCGCACCGATGCGACGCGGTCGCTGCTTTCGAGGAAGCTCAGTCGCGGATCGATGTCCTCGCCGCTGCGGCCGTCGCGCAGTTCCAGGTTCCACTTCCCTTTCGTGCTGCCCCAGCGGTGTCCCGCACTGCCCATGGGCATGCGCGGCGCGTCGCTGTTCTCGTCCCACATGAGAAACTTCCATTCCCCGTGTTCCTCGCTCTCGTACCCGGCACATCGTCCTGCACGCAGCAGCTGTCCCGCCTCGAAGCCTTCCCCCTTCTCATGCAGTTCCACGAGGAAGGGGGCGTCGGAGAATTTTTTCGCGTAGTCGAGGAAGTACGGCGTCTGCCGTTCGACGTGGAACTCGGTCAGCAGCACATGGTTGACGGCCATCCACCACGCCCCGTCCTGTCCCGCATTGAGCGAAATCCACTTGTCGGCATATTTGGCCACCTGGTTGAAGTCCGGTGCGAAGACATACATTTTCGTGCCGTTGTGCCGCGATTCCGCCGCGAAGTGACAGTCCGGCGTGCGTGTCATGTTCAGATTCGATCCCATGACGGCGAGCAGTTTCGCGTTGTACCAGTCGGCGGATTCGTTGACGTCGGTCTGTTCGCCCCAGGTTTCCGGTGAGGCGGGGGGAAGATCGCAGTACCAGTCGTAGAAGGAAAGCGCGACGCCGCCCATCAGCTGCAGCATGCGTGCGCCGGCGGCGTAACTGATCATCGACATCGCGGGAATCGGGGAGAAGCCGGCGATGCGGTCGGGACCGTGCGACTTCGTGGTATGTATGTTGGCCGCTGCCATCAGTTCGAGCACGGTATCCCAGTTCGTGCGGCGGAAGCCGCCCTTGCCGCGGGCGACCTGCCAGCGTTTCCGCGCCGTGGGATTGTTGACGAGCGACGCCCAGGCTTCCACCGGGTCCTCGTGTTCGGCGCGGGCTGCCGTCCAGAGATCGAGCAGGGCGCCGCGAATGTAGGGGTATTTGACGCGGAGGGGACTGTAGAGATACCACGAGAAGGAAATGCCGCGCTGGCAGCCGCGCGGTTCGTACGGCGGCAGGCCCTCCTCGAGCATGGGATAATCGAGGCCCTGCATTTCCCAGGTGACAATGCCGTCCTTGACATGTATCATCCAGGTGCAGCTGCCCGTGCAGTTGACGCCATGCGTGCTGCGCACCACCTTGTCGTGCTGCCAGCGATTGCGGTAAAACTCTTCCCAGCCGCGGTCCGCAGCGTCCTTTTCGTCGCGTATCCAGGGAATCGTCGGTCCTTTTTCCTTCATGGTAGCTTACTCCGTTGCGGTGAGGCGCCCGGAGGCGCCAAAATGACGTTGCATGTGTTCGGTTGCGTCCCTTTGCAGATCTCTGCCTGCATGCGGCTCAGGTATCCTCCTGCGTACTGCTGCGCGTGAGCATGGCGCGGCGCACCGAGCGGAAGCGCTTGTTCCAGATGACATCGAACAAACCCAGCAGCAGCACCGTACCGCCGAGTCCGAGGAGGAGAAAATTCAGCCGTGCGGTGGCGGGATCGGCGGGATTCCGCTGCAGTGTGTGTTCGAACCAGGCGACCAGCGCCAGCGTCTCCTCGGAGGTGAGCGGCCGCTGTTTGAACACGGCCTGCATGGTGGACGTCGCGGGTGCGGCCAGCCAGGTCGCGAGTGTTCTGCGATCGCCGTAGCGTTCGTACACCGTGGTCAGATCGGGTGCCAGCGTGCCGCCGCCGAGTCCACCGATGCCCTGCACGGCGTGACAGGACATGCAGGGGGCCGCGCCGCCGGCGAGGCGCTCTTCCCCGAGAAACAGGCGGCGTCCCCTTGCGACATCCTCCGCGGTGAAGGGACGTTCACTGATCTGTATGCCTTTGAACTGCGACTGCTCGAGCTGCGATTCGGCGGCGATCAGGTCGAGCAGGGCTTCGGCGCGGGCGCGCGTCATCGTCGGCAGCGTGGGCATGATCACGCCCCGTGCTTCCGCGACCATTTCCACTGCCGCGGGATCGCCGCGGTCGATGACCGCTTTCGGATCCATGATGAAATCGATCAGCCACGCGCGCTCCCGCCGCGCGCCGACATCCTTGAGGTCCGGTCCGGTCAGGCGTCCCCCGCCGATGGTATGGCAGCTCATGCAGTTCTGCTGAAAATATTCCGCCGCCTCCTGCGCGTGGAGATCGGTCCATGTGACGGCAGCGAGCAGCACGGCAAAAGCGAGGCCGACTGCGCGCGGAGTCCGGGGGAAATCGATACCTGTCCTGTGTTCGCTCATCTGGCACACCGTCTGGTGATGGGAATGCACATGTTCGTGCATTTTCCGTGCCAGACTGTCTTTCCACTCCCCGACCTCGCGCAACTCCCTGTCAGCACGCAGCCTGCGGTGATCGTCCCGCAGGAGGTCCCTCCCCCTGCTGCATACCGTGGTATGCAGCGCGATGCCGGGGGGGTTACAGCGCGAAGCGGCGGCATCACCATCCGGTACTGAAAAATCGGTCCTGCCGCCGCTGCATACCCGTGTATGCAGCATCGCGGCAAACTGTCAACCGGAGGAGGCAGCCTTGCCACGGGTCGTGGACACCGGGGATGGGAAGAATGGAGGTATTGTCACGGAGCGGGCGAAGCGGAATGGTGGGGAAGCGGAAGGGGGGCGATGCGGAAGGGTGGGGAATCAGCGGTGGTCGAAGCGTGCGCGGTCGATATTGAGGCGGCGCATCATTTTCTGAATGGCGGCGCGCGTGAGCCCCGAATCCTCGGCGGCATGGGAGATGTTGCCGTTTGTGCTCTCGAGGACGCGTTCGAGAAAGCGGCGTTGGAAATGTTCGAGCATGCGCTGCTTGGCCTCTTCGTAGGACTCGGTGCTTCCCGCCGCGTCGGTTTCGGCGTTCTTCGCCGTATGGAAGGCCAGGTGATGCGCTTCTATGGGCCCGCCGGAGGCGAGTATCACGGCACGCTGTATGACATTACTGAGTTCGCGCACATTTCCCGGCCAGGCATGCTGCTGCAGCGCGGCGACCGTTTCGGGACGAAAGGCGCCCTGCTCCCCTGTTGTCGCCATACCGTGCATGTCCACTGCCTGCGCGAGAAAGTGATGTGCGAGTGGAAGAATATCGTCGGGACGCTCACGCAGGTGGGGAAGCTGTATGGTGAAAACATTGAGGCGATAGTAAAGATCCTCGCGGAAACTACCCTCCGTCACCAGGTCCTGGAGCTTCCTGTTCCCCGCGGCGATCAATCGGAAATCGGCCTCCTCCATCGTTTCGGCGCCGAGGGGACGCAGCACTTTCTCCTGCAGGACGCGCAGCAGCTTGCCCTGGAAGGCGGGGGACATCGAGGGAAGCTCGTCGAGGAAGAGCGTACTGCGGTGGGCGCGGCGGAAGATTCCCTCGTAATGCTGCTCTGCACCGGTGAAGGCGCCCTTGCGGTAGCCGAACAGCTCGGACTCGAGCAACGTGTCGGGAATCGCGGCACAATTGACTGCCACGAGCGGCTTTTCGACTCCCATCCGGCGATGGAGCAGTCGCGCGATGACTTCCTTCCCCGTGCCGGATTCCCCTTCGATGAGAACAGGGACGCGTGTGCCGGCCACCTGTTCGACCAGGGAGAGCACCGCGCGCATTTTCGCGTCGACCGCAATCACTCCGTCGCCGCCTGCTCCCATGCCCGGAAGCGTGCGGGCCTGCGACCGGGCGGCGAGCTGCCGCACGGTTCGGACGATCTCGTCGTTGTCGAACGGTTTGGTGAAAAAATGCGCCGCACCGTCCTGCAGGCATTGTACGGCGAGTTCGATACTGCCGAAGCCGGTGAGCAGCACCACTTCCGTCGCCGGCCAGTTTCGTCGCACGGTGTGCAGCAGGTCCACCCCCGAGAGACCGGACATCTTGATATCGCTGATGATCACATCGACCGTCTCACGGCGCAGCACGCGCAGCGCCTCTTCGGCGGAGGAGGCGGCGCTCACTCTGGCACCTGTCTCTTCCACCAGGCAGGTCAGACCCAGGCGCAGGTCCGCCTCATCGTCGACGACGAGAACATGTGCCGGCGTTGAATTCATGCGGCCTCCTCGACCGCTCCACGCGGGAGTGTGAGACGGAACACCGTGTGTCCCGGACGCGAGCTGAGCAGCTGCAGGCTGCCGCGCAGCGTCTCCACGATACGGCGGGAGATCGAGAGTCCCAGTCCCGTCCCCTCGCCGCTCGGTTTGGTGGTGAAAAACGGTTCGAACACCTGCGTGCGCAGTTCATCGGGAATCCCCGGTCCGTCGTCAATGACGTCCACCGTCACCTGCTCGGGAGCATCCGTCGGCTGCGCGGTCACCACGGTGATGCGTCCCCCGCTTCCGTCCGTCGCCTGCAGTGCGTTCATGATCAGGTTGACGAGCACCTGGCGGACATGCACGGCGTCGCAGCGCAGGACCGCGCGGTCGAGATCGAACTGCAGGTGAAAATCGAGTTCCGCGCGTTCGTAGAGGGGACGCAGGAAGCGGACCACGTCGGGGATGACTTCGTGCAGGTCGCATTCCTCATCTGCACGGTAGGAGTCCCGGGAGTAGTAGAGCAGATCCTTTATCGTCCGCGTACACAGCGCGGTGTTGCGCTGTATGATTTCCATGTGCTCGCCGTACTTCGCGAGCAGCTGGCCGTCACGACTCATCAGCTGCGTGAACATGGAGATGGCGGCGAGGGGATTGTTGAGTTCATGTGCCATGACGGCGGAGACTTCACCGAGCACGGCGAGGCGGTCGCGATGGGCCTGCCGCTCGTCGATGCGCATGCGCGTCGTGATGTCGCGGGCGACGAGCAGCGTGCCTTCCGGTGCGGCGGCGGAACGAATGCCCGCAGTGATGACCTCGAACACGCGTGCGCCTGCGTCCACGTAGCAGTCCCGCGGCTCCGTCGCACCGCTGCGCAGGCAGTCCCTGCAGTCCCTTTTCTCCTCGTCGCAGCCGCAGCGACGCGGCAGCAGGCTGTCTTCGTCCTCCTCCAGCATGCGGTGAAGAGTTTCCCCGGCTGCGTTCTGCAGTATCACCCTGCCGTCCCGGTCATAGAACAATACGGCGTCATGCATGGAATGAAGGACGGCATTGAGCACATCCCTTTCCACGGCCAGCTCCCTCGTACGCTGTTCGAGAAGACGTGCCGTGTTGCGCAATTTCTCGGTGCGCTCCTGCGTCGCTTCCGCCATGACGTTGAAGGAATGGGCGAGCTGTCCGATCTCGTCCTCCGCTCCGGGACGAACGCGGCGGGAATAATCACCCTCGGTCATCGCGCGCGCCGCTTCGCTCATTTCCGCGAGGGGACGGATGAGAAAACGGACCGGAAAGAACAGCAGCACCAGCATGACCAGCGCGACAAGTATCGCCACGCCCAGGAAACGGCTCTGCAGTCCCGAAACCGGCAGCATCGCCTGCTGCGCGTCAACCGCGACACGCACGTTCCATCCAAAGCCCGCGATGCGCGTGTCATGGATAAAGCTGTCCTGTCGATTCGCATCCGCACCCGACCCGGTGACCACG
>JAVVFP010000201.1:0-6095 GCA_032250495.1 Bacteroidota bacterium
CATATCGCGACAGGTATCGCGACATATCGCGACAGTTATCGAGACAAATCACGACAGGTATTGCGTCAACCAGCCTCCGCTTCGCGCCGTCAGGCGCGATTCGGAGGCTTTCCGCCGAAGCCTCAGCAATGACGGACAACCAGCATAGCCGGCGTTGAACATCATTCGTTAGGGAGAAATGAATGTACTTTGTCTATGTCCTTCAATCTGAGAGATTTCCGAAACAGCATTACTACGGCTTTACGGCGAATGTCGCCCGTCGTTTACGTGCACACAACGCGGGCCAGGTAGCGAGCACAGTGCGCTTACAACCGTGGAAGCTACTGACGTATACGGCTTTTCCAGATAAGGGGCTCGCGCTTCGCTTCGAATCCTACCTCAAATCCGGCTCCGGCCGCGCCTTCGCGAAGAAGCACTTCGAATCCTGACATTCGCGTTCAAGACCTGAATCCACTGAAATCGACTGCATGAGGACGGATACCAACCATTCTCCGTTGTGCTGAGCATTCCGCAGAGGAGCACGCAGCGATTCACGCGTATATCATTATCTCGGCGATGGCGCCCCGATCCCAGGCTGAATACCAGGATGATCAGATGTGCGCTCGTGAGTACGGCGAAGCACGTTCTGATCGCGTTCCAGCGGACCCACTGCGGTTCGTGGTCTTCAATGCGTGCGACTTCTTCATCGAGATGCGATTCGAAGAAGCGGGAAATGCCCGCATCACCAACTCTGTTCGGTTTACGCAGCGCTGCATCCGACACAAGGAGCGCGTCCTTGTCCGACGAAAAATGCACCGGACACCCGAAGTATGCTTCATGTTCCGCGATAGATTCAGGCGCCTGATGCTTGAGGTACACCGCCATAGGAATGAAGATTTCGGTAGAGACCTCGCGGCTGATCGCGGCAATACTCGCGATGGTCGCTTCATTGGAAAGCCGCAGGCCCAGGCGTCTACGTCCTTCCCTGTGCAGATGCATGAGCGTGCCCCCGGCTACCGCCTCCATCTCATACGTCGGGACGCTCGTCAGCACACGCGCATACCGCTCCGCCCGTTCATAGGACCCACGCAAATCGGAAGCCGACTTCCACGCCAGGCCGAACGCGCCGTAGTCCTCACAGCGCATCGCCGCACCCGCGCGCAGCGGAATCGTCGTGGGATGCGCATCGACCCCGGCCGCCCGCTTGAGCAGCGCGTAGTACTCCTCAGCGGGAATCATCCGGGAAGCATCCACCTCGCTGTCCGGTCGAATACCCACCGATCGCAGCATGGCATCCGTGCTGCGCTCCGTGTCGAGAACACGAAGCACCGTCCTGACAAACAGCGCCGTGATGCTTCCCATGCCGCAAATCCGTTGTGTACATGACAGAGTAATAGTACGAAATTACGCTGGAAATATTGCATATGTGCAAGTCGCCCACACGCTCCAGGCTTCGTAGTTTCACGGCACCCTCTCAAAAAGGATGAAACCGAATGCGATCAGTTTGGCGAGACAACAGGAAAATGTGTGTGATCTGGCGCTGTTGTGGTCCAATCACAAAACTGGGAATCTCGTGGTTGTAACCCCCGTCACCTCGTTTGTGTACCGCCCTATTGCAGTATAACCATTTCCATCGTCGTCCGCTGCCCCCCGGCGAGCAGACTGTAGAAGTACACGCCCGACGGAAGTCCTGCGGCGTCAAATTGCAACAGATGTGATCCCGCCTCCTTGAGATCGCCATCGATTGCACGCCGAACTATACGGCCATACAGATCAGTGACGACGAGGAAGACGCGCTGCGGTTTCCGCAGGGTGTACTTGATCGTGGTTGTGGGATTGAAGGGATTGGGATAGTTCTGGTGAAGTGTGAGCTGTTTTTGTGCGATGCGCGGCGGCCACTCGACACCGGTGGTCATCGGGCTCTTGATGACGAGCGCGGGATCGCCGAGCAGCGTCTGTCTGCGAATGCCGCTGAGGAACGCATCCGGCATCCGTTTGGCGTCCAGCATCACGTCGCCTACCGGCCGCTCTGGTTCGTGCACCATTCCCTCGAAAAGACGCATGTGGAACACGTGAAGTTCGTTGCTGAAAGCAAGACCCGTCGGTGCGAGCGTTGCAACGGCACCCTTCGTTTTCGCCTCAAGAAGACGCACGGCCAGCACAGCAGTATCGGTTCTCTCGAATCGCTGGTTCACATCGATCATGCAGAAGGCGAGCGGTGTGTTCTCCGCTATCGAATCAACATCCCAGGAATTGAAATATGCGCTGTCAGAAAACCGCGGTCCGTCAGAGCGTCCCGACAGGCTCACTATTGCTGCGCCCTCACTCCACAGTGCACGGAACTGCGTTCTCGTTGCATGGCTCTCGGAGGACTCCCTGATGTGCACGGTCACGGTATCTGTCCAGACCTGGCCAAGGGCCTGTTGATAGTCCCTACCGCGTATTTCAAAGAAGTTCCCGATATCCAGGCCGTAGTCAGCGACGACCACTGCGCGCGCGAACCACGGGGAACTCGTGGATTGTTCGTACGCGATCGTTTTTGATACCATCGTCACGAGTGCAAGGGAATCACGAGCAGGGAAACGGCCTATCGCTGCGGCGGGCCTCGGGAACGTCGTATCTGCGACACCCTCGACATACCACTGGTCTATACAGACGGAATCTTCATATCGAACCAAGCCGGCTTCCACGTGGGAAGGGACAGCATCCACGTTCCCGGCTATGAGGAAGTATCCTGGGACGGGCTCCGTCCACCCACCGGTCAGTGTCGATGTGATGAAGTCCCGGATGGCACTATCCGGTGGGATGTGCTGTCCGAATGCACGATAAATCTCTTCAGTGGTAACGATCGCGACTGAGAACCCGTTATGAACCTGGCGAAAATCGGCCAGGGGCCGGACCGTTTCCACATACCGCGACGGTGTAATGATAACGTAATCGGCTTGATTCGCGCGACGCACCTGTACGACTTCCGGAGACTGCGCAAAGGCGCAATGGGTTTGCATGAAGCACCAGAACATGAGCATCATGCACGAAGACATCATGAAACGCTTACAGGCCATGGTTTCCTCCACATCCGTTGTTACTTGATCATTCCTTCAACACTTTCTTTATTTTCACACCCTCGCTCGTCAGCAGCAGCAGCAGCAGCGGACCCGGAGCGTAGCCGGTGATTTCGTGCGACAACTGCCTGCGTCCGTTCACGAGCTGTCCATCGAACAACAGCATCGTTCGGCCGAGCACATCGGAGAGGAGCAGGCGTATGCTTTCATGCGATGGACCCGTGAGGGAAATCGTGAGCTTGTCACGCGCGGGATCAGGCCAGGATTGAAGCGAAAACGCCGTGGTCGATGGCCGAGGCGCGATGCCGAGCACCTGCACTTCGAAGGGATCGGAGAACGTTGAGCAGCCGTTTTCCGCGAACACCTCGACCCGGTACGTCCCGGAAGCTGTCATGCGGTACGTCCGCTGCGTGGCACCGGGGATATTTCCCCCGTTCCGCTGCCACTGATAACCGTGGGCTTCGGTGGATGTCAGTTCATCGACGCTTCTCGTGATCACCGGTTTTACGGGAGCTGGAATGGTGGTCACCTCGATGGTATCGGTGTACCCGGGACAGCCGTAACGGCCGACGATCGTGGCGTAATACAGTCCGGGAGCTCTCACCGTGGTGCGATATGTCGTGTCACCCGTGTTCCAGCGAGATCCTGGCCATCCGGGACCAATGCTCAGAATGAGCGAATCATTGCTGCAGAGCGGCAGACTTCCCCATATCGAAATCGTTGTGTGCGCCGGGGGCTCCACTTCAACGACGACGTTGTTGCTCTCGCCGCTGAGTCCCGTGCTGTCCGTCACATCGCAGGAATACTGTCCCGCCGAGCTGACGACGATGCGCCTCGTGCGCGCACCGGTACTCCACAGGTACGAGGCATATCCCCCGCCGGCGTCCAGCGTAACGGAATCACCTTCACACACGACGGCCTTCCATTCGGTGGCATAGGCCGCTCCTTCGACGGCGATATCAAACGAGAACGGATTGAGATCGACCGGCGGGATGACGACTTCCTTTGTAGAGGAGAGGGAATCCGTATTTGCACTGTGCAGCGTCACCGTCACGGTATACCGTCGCTCGGTCCTGCTGACGGGGTGCCACAGCTGCCAGGACGCGGAAGCTCTCTCGAGCGGGTCCATCGTTGAGCGCGACAGTTGCAGCGTCGACTCGCCGGAAACGCCCGCACTGTCGTAGGCGAGATCCGGCTGTATACTGAGCGTGGCGTACACCGGTGCGGTGGTGATGCTGCCGACGTTTCTCACGTCGCAGCGCAGCGTGAACGGCATCGGGTAGTACGTATCGGTAACCTCGTCCACGCTGATGGTGTCTGCCGAGATTTGACAGAGCAGAACAGGCTCCGTTGTCGCAGGATAGATCGTAAGCTCGCCGGCCTCGATGTCTGGCAGCAGGCAGCCGGATGCGAACGCGGCATCCGATCCGGATATCGCACACACGGTCTTCGACTGCACGCTCAGCGTTCTGAACTGTAGCAGGCACAGCACACCACTGAAAGGGTATAGCCCCTCGCCGAGATCCTCGAGTGTCTCGAGGCGCACGCCACCCGCGATTCGCTGCGCGTCGATGGGTACGTTCTCCAGGTACGTCCCGTACGGCGCCTCGACGGAGAGAAATTCCAGGCAGCGCGCATCGAAACGCAGGGTCGCACTGAAGCGCGGGAAACGGCCCGGGAACCAGGGGAGCAGCAGGGGGACCGCAACCGTATCCCCGCTCATCGTCTCCAGGGCGGGTATCGTCATGTTCAGAGGCCAGAATGCCGATGAATCCAGCGGCGCACGGTAACTCAGTGTGTCGGAGACACTTCCGCCGCAGAACTGCGGCATGGAAAGTTCGATCTTTCGTATCGATCCGTCGGCACAGCCGCTCTGAAAGGTGATGACGCAATCGTCGCCGGATTGCTCAGGACACCACAGCGTGAAGTCCGGCACCCCCCAGCCGTTTTCATGGATGTGGAAATCCTGTTCGTGCATGTCATATACCGGAGTGCCATCACAGCTGACCTTGAAATGCAGTTCAACCGTCGGCCAAGTGACCACGGTCCGTGTCAGGTCCAGCTGCGGCTGCCCGATGGTGGTCGCGGTGATGACAACCAAAAACAGAATGACAGACACCACAGTACGTAGAAACACACCGTTTGCGCGCTGCCCGTCCCGTACTGAATGAAATCGTTTCATGCCTTCCTCCGCTCCTTGCTGTAGTCGGCAATGCTATTGCAGTGTTCCCTGGCCCCCCGGTCGCAGCAGACAGGTATCCAGTCTACTACCTGCTCACCAACACAGTAAGTACGGTACAAAACGAAAACATAAAACGCAATAATCAGGCCGAATCCGACTAATGTCTCGTGAAAAACCCGGAGAGAAACCGAGTTCCAGTAGCAACAAATTCGCGTTCATGAGAGCGTATGTGTCGCAGAATTGCAGGTAAGAAAAGCCCCAGCTTTCACCGGGGGAGTTCGTTTACTTGGTCGTGATATTGATGTTGATTTCTACGTGGCAGATCAAATTCACCTGCGAGTGCATTCGGTCGGGTGACAGGTAGGCGTAAGCGTCCTCCGTTTCCTGGATGCTGTGGTGTCCGAGCAAGCGGCTCACATCCTGGATCAGCGCTCCGCGAGAGGTCAAGTGGCTGGCAAAGCTTGCACGTAGCATGTGAACCTTTACCGGACGCTCGATTCCCGCTTCACGCGCGGCGCGCTTGCACTTCTCCAGCGCCGTTGTCTGCGGAATCTTCTTCCCTGTCTCGGTGGCGAACACGAGTGTTTCGGAGTACGGCTTCCGGCGCAGCTCCTGTAGTGCCTCGAAATCCACATCCTCCCGCCGCAGGGTAGCGCACTCGTTGAAGCGCATGCCGGTATCCAGCAGACCCAGGAAGAAATATTTGTAGGGACGCGAGATACGCTGCTCGAAGAAGCGCTGCAGCTCATCTTCGCGCAGATAGTCGGGATGCTTGGGCTCGATACGGAGCGGTTTGATCTGCGCGAAAGGATTGCCGCTGAGCCGCTGGAGCTTCAGGAATTTACCTTTTGGTTCGAAGCCGAATGCCTCGG
>JAVVFP010000202.1:0-6056 GCA_032250495.1 Bacteroidota bacterium
TCATTCGAGAAACAAGGAGTCTCTCATGAAACAGGTCCTCGTGCTGGGTGCGGGTCTCGTCGCACGCCCTCTGGTACGGTATCTCCTCGAAGAACCGGAATTCCTCATCACGGTCGCCTCGCGTACGGTGCGCAAAGCGGAAGCCCTCATCGACAATCACCCCCGCGGCAGAGCACTCGCATTGAATGTGCAGGACGATGCCGCACTGCGTGAAACGATCGCGGGTGCCGACATCGTCATCAGTCTGCTGCCGTGGATTCACCATCTCACGGTCGCGCATCTCTGTATTGAACTGGAGAAAAATCTCGTCACGACCTCGTACGTCAAGCCCGAGATGCAGGCCCTCGACGCGGCGGCAAAAGAGAAGGGACTGCTTTTCCTCAACGAGATCGGTGTCGATCCCGGCATTGATCATATGGCGGCCATGCGCATCATCAACGGCGTCAAGGAGGAGGGTGGCGACGTGCGCAGCTTTTACTCATACTGTGGCGGACTGCCTGCGCTGGCGAACAACAACAATCCGCTGGGCTACAAGTTTTCATGGAGTCCGGTTGGCGTCATGCTCGCCGCAAAAAACAACGGGCGCTACCTGCGTGACGGGAAAACCGTCGATGTCGCCCCGGAACAACTTTTCGAGCACTACTGGCTGCTCGATGTCCCCGGTGCGGGAACCTTCGAGGCCTACGTCAATCGCGACGCCCTCCCCTACATCGACCTGTACGGCATCGGGAACGCGAAGAGCATGTACCGCGGTACCCTTCGCAATATCGGACACTGCGAATCGTGGAATTACTTCAAGCGCATGGGATTACTCGACCAGGAGCGGACGTTCGATTTCCGCAGTACGTCCCCGCGCCAGGTGATTGCAGCACTTGTCGACAGCAACGGCGATCATCTCGAGGCGGATATTGCGTCCTGTCTCGAAATCCCGCCGCATTCGATCACGATCAAAAAGCTTCAATGGCTCGGCCTGCTCAGTGAGGAAAAACTCCCGCTCGGCGAAGGGAGCGTTTTCGACATGTTCGCCCACGTCCTCGAACGCACCCTCGTCTACGACGAAGGGGAGGTTGACCTGCTGGTGCAGCACCATGAATTCATCGCGGACTACCCCGACGGCCGCAGGGAGAAAATCACTTCAACCATGGTGGATACGGGTATTCCCGACGGCGACAGTTCGATGGCGCGCACGGTCAGCCTCCCGGCGGCCATCGCCACCAAAATGATACTTCAGGACAGGATATCCCTCACCGGTGTGCATATCCCCGTGCTGCCGGAGATATACGAACCGGTGCTCGCGGAACTTGAGACCATGGGCATTGCACTGATGGACAGGAGGACGGCGCTCTGATATTCCGATCTGCCGCATGCGGTCGGCAGGGGCAATGAGAAGGCGGAAACGGGGTCGCTCCCGTTTCCGTCTTTTCCGTAACCGGTCCAGCGTGTCAGCGCCGCACGGCAGCCGTCACATGTGGTCGGCGAGATAGGCGAAGGCCGGTGTCAGCTGTCCCTTATGTGCAACGATGCTGTCGCGGAGCGCGGCGGGCAGAGCGAGCGCGTCAAAGGGACGCGACAGGTCGACTGCGGCCAGATGCGGAACAAAGGGAAAGAGGGAAGTTCCGAAGGCGGCCGAGGCCTCACGTGGCAGTTCCGTCGGAAGCTTGTCCACGGCCAGTATCACCGGTCCCTCCCCTTCCCAGCCGTCGCGCACCGCACCGCTGCGCGCTTCATAAACGAATACCGGGTTGAGTGCGTTCGTCTCCTTGACCGTCAGCTGCACGGACCCGTCGATATCGCAGGTTACGTCCCCGATGACGCGGAGGCGGGGTGGGCGCTCCGCGCTCCACAGCCGGCGGGCGGCGTCGATGGTGACGAGTCGCGGGTAGCGGGGTTCCCAGTAAATTCCGTTCACCATGAGACTCAGGAAGGGAAGATATTGTTCGAAGACGGATTCGTAGCGCTCGGGATGGTCGTAGAATTCCTGCAGGATGAAATCCGCGCCGCCCTGCCGGGGTGCGAACATGTCCTCCTCACGAAATTCTACCTTGTATACGACGCGGTCGGAAAACTCACCGCGCGCATAAAAATCCGCCAGGTCCTTCGCTGCGATGGCTTCGACGGGAAGGAGGTCGTAGAGATGCTGGGCGCCGCGTGAGACATTTCCGTACCCGGTAAATCCACAGACGAAAGGAAGCAGATCCGCCGGCAGTCCGTCGACGCGAATGCGTTCGCCGACCTCACGAAAGGCGGTTTCTGCGTCCGAGAGCATCCCGTACTGCGTGGCGTAGTGAATGCGGCGCAGCGGCGTGTCGTATCCTTCGGACTCCAGGCGCCGGCCCATCGCCCACATCGAATCGATCATCCCGGCGTAGCCGGCAAAATTCCCGAAGAACACCAGGCGCTGACCGGAGTCATTCTTGATGAGTTCATAATCGAACAGCGTCATTCCATGATCGATCATATGCCGCAGCATGGCCATGTTGTAGGGCTGCCCCTTGATCGTGTGCGAAAAAAACATGTACGCCATGTCCGGCTGCATATATCGCGTATCGATCTCCTTGACCCCGAAAACGATGTTCGCCGGGGAAAGATCCTCCGACAGCTCCGCCCCCGCCGCGACATAATCCTCGTCGGGAAAAATGCGCTTCGGCATCGACTGCACGAGCACGCGCAGTCCATGTTCGCGCACAAGCCGTCCCACCTGCTCCGGTGAGAGTGGCACGCGCTGCTGCGTAGGATCTTTTGTCTCTCTGCGAATACCGATCACATTCTTCATACGACTCCCGCTCAAACTGTTATCGTGATTTTCTGCTGAAATACGGTTCGGCATGGCAGCTCCGGGGCGGAGGAGCCGCGGATACCATGATCAGGTGCCGCGCTTCCGTCCCAGGATCTGCGTCGTTCCCGAGGGGGCATCGCGCACGGTGATGTCGTCGAGTCCGGCCTCTCTCATCCATGTCTCCACTTCCGCAGCCGTGTAGGTATCGCCCGCCGCGGTGGCCACGAGCATGTTCAGTGCGAAGAGCGCGCCGTGCTCCGGCCGCACGCGATCCTCCTCCATGATGAAATCCTGCACGACCACCTGTCCCCCGGGATTGAGCGCTGCGGCGCATTTTTGCAGCAGGCTGTGGTTTTCTTCCGGACTGTTACTGTGTACGATGGCGGAAAGGAACACCAGGTCGTATCCGCTGCCGAGGTCGTCGGTGTGATAATCCCCCGCCCGTGTGTCCATGCGGTCTTCCAGTCCGGCATCCTCGATGTAGCGCCGCGTGAGCGGAACCACATCCGGCAGATCGAACACGGTCGCGCGAAGATCCTGCTTGACGCGCAGCATCGCCATGGCATAGACGCCGGAACCACCGCCGACGTCGAGCACATGCGCCGCGTCGTGGAGATCGAGCAGGTTCACATCCGGCGGCGCCTGCGCCAATCCACGGTGATGCATGGCCGCGATGAAGGATTCCAGCCAGTCATCCACCCGTTCCCCGACGCGCTCGGTGGCGCCTGCGGACCCATTTCGCACCGCAGCGGTGAGTCCGCTCCAGAAATCCCACAGATGGTTGACGTGGTCGAGGTTACCGAGATACTCCCCTTTGTCCCGCACCAGGAATTCGGCAGCGAGGGATGCGTTTTGAAAACGGTCCCCCTCTTT
The DNA here is from genome assembly GCA_032250495.1 of Bacteroidota bacterium. Classification (GTDB taxonomy): domain Bacteria; phylum Bacteroidota; class Ignavibacteria; order SZUA-365; family SZUA-365; genus BM516. The sequence continues at coordinate 3,650 of JAVVFP010000202.1, forward strand.
TTCGAGCAGCCCCATACCCACCAGCACGTTCATCAGCCGGTCCGTCGCCCGCGGGTCACTTCCACAGCGCGCGGCCACGTCCTCCGCGTTGCGCGCTCCTGCCTCGAGAGCGGAAAAAAAGTCCAGTTCCACCGCGGTCAGCAGCACGCGGCTCTGGCGGAACGCATTCGCGATCTGGTAGATATCGTCCCTGCTGCCGAGTGCCTTCATGGCTTCTCCTTTCTGCGTGAAAAAGTAATACATGGAAAAATACGCTTTGGCAGGCGGATTTGACAGCTCTTTGACAAATCCATGACATCCCGGTCCCACCTGCCGAATACTTTGTCCCACGAAGCAGCGGCGACGCCAAAAGTCACGCACGACTGAACACGCGACAACCGACACCGCGCAAAATCATCACCGTCATTCACGCAAGGAGAGCATCATGAAATCGTTCCTTATCACCCTCGGGACCGTCCTGCTCACACTGAGCCTCGGGACAATGCAGGCGCAGCCACAGGAGTATCTCACCATTCTCCATCTCAACGACACGCATTCAAACCTATTGGCCGGGTCGCCGCGTTCGAGCGTCTTTCCGTACGCAGGCATGGTGGGCGGCGCCGCGCGTGCCGCGACCATCGTCAAATCCTGCTACGGCGGAGAGTACGCCCCGGTGCTGCTGCATGCCGGCGACGCCTTCATCGGCGATCCGATGTTCAATCTCGTGGCCCTGCCGACACAGCAATCGCCGGATCTGCAGGCCCTGGTCGCCATGGGCTGCGACGCAATGGCGCTCGGGAATCACGAATTCGATATCGGACCGGATCTCCTGACCGGTGTCCTCGTCAACACCTTCGGCCTGCTGCCCGACTATATAAATGATACGGATATCCCGATGCTGTCGGCCAACATCGATATCCCGACGGACCCGATGGTCTACCCGATGGGTGCCGTTCTCGACGCGCACGTGCATCCGTGCACCATTGTCGAGCGCGGACCGTTCAGGATCGGCGTCATCGGCCTGACCACGCCAGCGACCAATGTGGTCTCCGATCCCTCCCCTGTCAGCTTCCTCGGCCTCACCGAGGCGGAAATCGGCCAGCTCATGAACAATGTCGGCGGAATTGCGCTGGACCTGGTCGCGAACCGGGACTGCAACTTCGTCATCCTGCTCTCACACATGGGCATGGAACTCGACAAGGTCATCGCGACGAATGTCCCGCTCATCGATATGATCATCGGCGGTCACGACCACATCGCAACCGCGAGGCCGGTAAACGTGCACAACGCGGTGACGAACAAGAAGGTCGCTATCGTCCAGACCGAGGGATTATACCGCCAGATCGGAAAAATCACCCTGCGCCTGCACAACGGCATGATCGACGTGCACCAATACAACCTGATCGACCTCGACCAGTCCGTCACCGAGGACCAGGACATGCTCAATGCCCTCACTCCGGTTGCGATTGCGCTTGAGGGGTATATTCCCGGCCTGTTCTCCACGCCCGTCAGCAGCTGCAGCGGCACATTCACCGAGGCCGCGCCGCGCCTGACGCTTCCGGGTATGAAGGACACACATGTGGGGAATTTCGTGGCGGACGCCTTCCAGAATGTCACGGGCGCGGACATCGGTATCGAGCCCGGAGGCTCCACCGCGCAGCCGCTGTATGCCGGACCGGTCCTCCCGGTCGATATTTTCCGTATGATCGGTTACGGCGCGAACGCGGTGGACGGCGTGGGCTTCCCGGTGGTGACATTCACGATCACGGGAGCCGAACTGGCCGAAGGTCTCGAGAAAACGCTCGCCAACAATGAAGTGGACGACGAATACCTGTTGCAGGTGTCGAGCAACCTGCAGTATTTCTATGACCCCGCAGCAGCGCCGGGCAGCCGGCTCAAGGGCGTGCTCTTCAAAGGCGCCCTGCTCGAGATGACCACGGAATACACGGTTGCCACGAATGAACTCGTCGTAATGTTCCTCGACATGTTGGACGTTGAATACACCGGCCTCAATTCCTTCCCGTATGTCGACTCCGAATTCGAACTGGTCATGGGGTACATCCTCAATGGCGGCATCACGGCGCTTCCCTGCGGGCCGAAGCCCGGGCGCATCGTGGCCCTGCCCTCCAACGCGCTCCCTGCCCCTTTCGTGAACGCACCGATGGCGAAGATCACACGGAACAGCCCCAATCCCTTCATCGGTGAAACCGCCGTGCAATTCGAGGTCGCTGAAAACACGCCGGTGACCGTGAAGGTATACGACGTGATCGGTCGCGAGATCGTGACGCTGTATGACGGCTATGCCGGGGGCGGCGTGCATACCGCGATCTTCAACGCTGCCGGACTCCCCTCCGGACTCTATTTCTGCCGCCTTCTGACCGCGGACGGTGCCGTGCAGACGCTGAAAATGATGAAAACCCGTTGATTC
>JAVVFP010000203.1:0-6023 GCA_032250495.1 Bacteroidota bacterium
ACGAGGGCATCGGCCTGGGCCTGACCCTGGTCAAGCTGTATCTCGAGGCGCACGGCGCACGTATCGATGTCCGGAGCGAAAAAGGGAAGGGAACGACATTCACCGTCGACTTTCCCGCAGTGGTCCCTGTCGCGGAGGCCGCGGCGCTGTCCGGGTCGAATTATTCTTCATGAAGTCCTATATTATCTCTTACCTGAGCCCAGGCAATCAATAAGCGGAGTCACCAATGTCCGAGAACAGGAAAAGCATCCTGGTTGTCGAAGACGACGAACAAAGCCAGAAGTACATGCGCATTCTCCTCTCGCGGGAGTACGAGGTGCATATCGCGGCGGCGGGACAGAGGGCCTGGGAATTGCTCGAGGGGAACAGCATCGATCTGGTTCTGATGGACCTCTCGCTGCGCGACGGCGAGGATGGACTGCAGATCACGAAAAAAATTCGCAGGGATTCCCGTTTCGGGGATATTCCCATAATCGCACTCACGGCGCATGCTTTCCCGGAGGACAGGAAGCGCAGCCTCGAGGCAGGCTGCAGCGACTATGTCTCCAAACCGTTTCAATGGGTGCATCTCAAGAGCGTCATGGAGAAGTTCATTTGAAACGGCTCCTCCTTCCCTTTCTCCTTTTTTCGCTTTTTCCCCTCTGTCTTCACGCACAACTCTCCGTCAGTCCCTCCTGGCTGTACCTCGACGCCAGGCGCCCTGCGGCCAGCCTTGAGCTCCGGTCCTCGCTGGCGGAAAGCGCCTCCTACGACGTCACCGTCCGTGACAGGGGACAAGGATCCGGCGCCGCGTCCTGCAGGGACTGGCTGCGCATCGATCCGAAACACCTGCATCTCACGCCGCAGTCCGTGGAAACGCTGTACGTCGCCGCGGATATGCCGGCGGGTGTCGGCGACGGGGAGTACGTGGCGGAGCTGCTGTTTCTCCGCGATGACGCATCAGGCGGCGAGGAGGTTGTCGTTCCCGTGCATGTGCGCGTCGGCGAGGTGTACAGCGACGTGAAGCTCGCAGGAGCGGGCGCGGAGAGGAAGGACGGCGAGGTGGTATTCCGCTTCAACCTCACGCAGATGGGCAACGCCGCGTATCGTGGCAACCTCGTCCTGCGTCTCGAGGACGGCAAGGGCAGGGAGGTCCATGCGCAGGAAGGTCCCGTGGACGTATACGGCAGCGGCGTCGAAGAACTCGTGCTGCCCTCCGCCGACGTCCCTCCAGGCCGCTACCGGGTCTTCATGCACTTCGATTCCGACCGGAAGGATCTCGGCACGCGGGCCATTCCCGTGCTGTCGAAAAAATATACCATCGATATCAGCATGCCCTAGCGGATTTCGATTACCCTATGAGCAGGGAATTCATTACATTCCCCTGCACGAATGGGATGCGAAACGGCAGCATTCCCGGCACGGAAACCCCGTCCTGCGGCAGCACGCCGGCACGCGACAGCACTGTTTCACCAGCACGCAGCGGAAGAAAGAACATGAGCGCGACCAGACGTTCCAATACCATTGTGGTCATCGAAGACATCGGTTCGATCACGAAGCTTCTTTCCATCATTCTTCGCAAAGCGGGTTTTGAAGTCGAAACCTTCGAGACCGGCGAAGCTGCCTGTGAGTGGCTGAAGGACAATCAGCCCATCCTGGTGCTTTGTGATATCATGCTCCCGGGCATGCACGGAGAGGAAGTTCTCTCCTTTATCCGCACCCTACCCCACGGATCGGACCTCAACGTCCTTGCGGTGACCGCACTCGCGAATCCCGGCGACCGGGAGCGTCTGCTCAAGCACGGGTTCACCGATCACATCGCGAAGCCCATCAACCCGGGCACCTTCATCACGCAAATCCAGAACTACATACAGGTCTGAGCCCGTCGGCGACCTGCTTTTCCCAGTCCCCCTGGCGGCATCGCCGTGGGCGGCATCGCCGTGGGCGGCATCGGCATGCTTTCGCGCATCATGACAGCCGTTTCCACAACGCGGTGTTTTCCGTGTACTCCGGCGTTGCGATCACCGTGCTGACGCAGAAGCGCCGCAGCGCCTCCTCGATCGATACCGTGCCGAGCGCCGAGTCGCGCTTGCCCGTGAAGGGGAAATGGTCGGGACCGCGCTGACATTTCCCGTTGATGTTCACGCGGCCGACATAGCGGGCCGCCGCGGTGATGATACGGCGCAGCACGGCGGGATCGCTGCCGAAGACGCTGCACTGCTGGCCGTAGCGTGCGTGCTTGATGTAGTGCAGCGCCTCGTCGACGCGACGAAAAGTGATGACGGGGAGAACAGGGCCGAACTGTTCCTCGTTGAAAATCCGCATGTCCTCCCGCACGCCGCTGAGCAGGGCGGGATGCAGCAATGTATGCAGTCGTGCGCCACCGCCGGTGTTTTCCATCACGGCGCCTTTTTCCAGGGCGTCCCTGCAGAGAGCGCTGAGATAATCGGCATGCGCCGCGCTGATGACCGGGGTGCATCGCACCGCTTCCCAGGGCATGCCGGGCGCGGTGGCGGAAAACTCTTTGCGCAGACGCGCGATGAAGTCCTGCGCGATATCCGCGTGCACGAAGAGCATTTTGATGGCGGCGCAGCGCTGTCCGTTGAAGGCGAGCGCTCCCTTGACCACTTCCTCCACCGTGATGTCCATCGGTGCGTCCTGCAGGACGACACCCGCATTTTTCGCCTCCATGCCGAGTACCGTGTGAAGGCGGTGCGGCGCGGGATGCGCGGTGATCAGCGCGTCGGCCGTCGCGCTGGTGCCGATGAAGGCCAGGATGCTCACCAGTCCGCTGCGCATGATGGGCAGCAGCAGCTCCTCACCGTCCCCGAACAGCACGCTGACGATGCCGTCCGGGAAATGCCGGGCGAACACGGGCAGCAGCAGGCCGTAGAGCAGCGCACCCTGCGGCGGCGCCTTGATGATGACGGTATTGCCCATGAGCAGGGCGGGAATGGCGTTGGTCAGCGTTTCGTAGAAAGGATAATTGTACGGTCCCACGCAGAGTGCCACGCCGATGGGCAGGAGGTCCACCCGTCCCACCACCTGCTGCAGCGACGTATCCCGCCGCTCGCGCTTGTCGAGGTCCAGCGCGGCGTCGGCGGTTTCCAGTGTGTATTCGAGCGTGCGATCGAATTCGTTGCAGGCTTCCTCGTACACTTTGCCCACTTCCCACATGATGTGCAGGGCGATGTGCGCACGCAGGGGACGCAGATCCTCGACGAAAGCGCGCACGATGTCCGCCCGCTGCTCGAGCGAAAGCGCGGGCCAGGGACCGTCGCCCGCGTCGAAGGCTTCTGACGCGGTGCGCACGGCGGCTTCGGCCACCGCGGCGGAGAGTCGCGGAACGGAACCGATACGGGCCTGCGCGGCTCCGCCGCTGTCGTCTCGGAGCGGGATCGGTGAAAGAACCGGCTGCTGCGGACCCTCCCAGCTGCGGATTCCGCCCTGCAGGTACTGCCGATTCTCCACGGCGGGGAAACGGAATGACTCAGGGACATCCTCCGCGCGAGGCAACCGTCCGTCGAACTCCGCCATCCCGTCCTCTGCGTTCATTCGATCCTGTGCGTTCATTCGATCATCTGTGTTCATCGTGGGACCTGTCTTGCCTGTGTCGTCGCAGGGCGCGGCCTTTTTTCGGGACGCGGACACCTGCGAAAATCATTCATCCTCAAAAATACGGGAGGAAGTCCGGAATCCACAGTGCGAAATTCACTCACCCGCCGTCGCGGCCTTCGCCGTCGCGGCCTTCGCCGTCGCGGCCTTCGCCGTCGCGGCCTTCGCCGTCGCGGCCTTCGATGCAGGAGGTGCATGAAAGCGCCGGCAGACGGTGCATGAAAGTCCGCGGTGCAGTATTTTGTCCTCATGCAAACCTATTCCTTCCATCCAGTCGGCGTTCTGTCCTCTCCCCGCAGGCATCGCTACGACGTTCCGCGGCAGGGGGTGCTCGACGAGACGCATGAGGCACGGGTTCTGCTCGAGGAGGGACGGAATTTCGAGCAGGCGATCGATGATCTTCGCGGTTTCGAGCGCATCTGGCTGCTGTACGTTTTTCATCTCAACGAGGGATGGAAGCCGCGCGTGCAGGTGCCGCGGCATCGCAGGGACAAGGTGGGGGTGTTCGCCACGCGGGCGCCGTATCGACCCAATCCCATCGGCCTGAGCTGTGTGCGCCTGTTGGACGTCGAGGGACTGGTGCTGCGGATCACGGAGTGCGATCTGCTCGACGGCACCCCGGTACTCGACATCAAACCGTACCTGCCGTATGCCGACGCCTTCCCGGACGCGGCGACGGGCTGGGTACCCGCGACGGATGCCAGGTACCGCGTGCAGCTCGAAGCACGCGCCATGCAGCAGCTGCTCTGGCTGCGCTCGGAAGATATCGACATCCTGCCGTTTGCCGAGACGCAGCTCGAAGAGCAGCCCACCGACGGCAGCCGCAAGAGAGTGGTCGCGCTCGAGGACGACTCCGGGCGCTACGAACTCGCGTATCGCACCTGGCGCATCGTGTTTCGCGTCGATGACGAGGCGCACGTCGTGCACGTGGAGGCCGTGCGCTCGGGCTACACCGCCGGGGAACGCGCCGACATGTACGATCCCTACGAGGACAAGGAAGTACACCGCAACTACGTAAAGGACTATCCATGGCCAGAAAAATAAATCCCTTCGAGCAGGACGTGCTCCCTCCCTTCGACGGCTTCCCGAAAGACACGGTGCGTTTTCTCAGCGAGCTGAAAAAAAACAACGAGCGGGACTGGTTCAACGAGAACAGGCAGCGCTACGAGCAGCATGTCAGGGAACCGATGCAGCAGCTGCTTTCCACCCTCGCCGTGCGCATGAAGGGGGTGCATCCCGAGATCGCGCTGGAACCGAAGAAGGCGATGTACCGCATTTACCGCGACGTCCGCTTCAGCAAAGACAAGGTGCCGTACAAGACCTGGATCGCCGCGGCGTTCACCTTCCAGGGCCATGACCGCAAGCATGACGCGGCCTTTTACTTTCACATCACTCCGGGGGAGGTCGGCATCGGCGGGGGATTGTATGCGCCGATGGGTGACCGGCTCAAGAAACTGCGCGCCGCCATCGATCGCGACGCGGCCGCGCTGCGCGCGATCATCGCGGAGAAAAATTTCGTGCGTGTGTTCGGGGAGATGGTCGGGGAAGAGCTGCAGCGCATCCCGCAGGGATACGACAGGGAACACCCCGACGCGGACCTGTTGCGGAAAAAGCAGTTCCTCTGCTGGAAGGAACTGCCGACCTCCGCGATTCACCGGGCGGAGTTCGCCGACACCCTGGTCGAGCATTTCGCTGCGATGACGCCCTTCGTGCGCTACCTGCTCGCGCACTCCTGATCAGGTCTGCGGCTGCCGCGTCAGCCGGTACATGGGCATTTCGGTGGGACAGCCGAGACGGTAGGGGAACCAGTGTCCTGCACCGGCGCTGACATACAGTTTGTGCGCGCCGCGTTCATACAGTCCCCACATGTAGCGCTCGGGATTGAGGGCATAGAGCAGGCTGCGACCGTTGAGACCTATCTGTCCCCCGTGCGTATGACCCGCCAGCGTAAGCGGGATGCCCATTTCCGCCGCACGGTCGAAACCCGTCGGACGGTGGCTCATCAGAATCGAGAAGGCGTCGGACGGAGCGTCCCGCATGGCCCGGTCGATGCTGTTGGCGAAGAAATCGTCCGGACGATTGCGCATCGAACGGGGATCGTCCGCACCCGCGATGTAGAGCGGCGTGCCATCGATGTCCACGACCGTACCGCTGTCGAGCAGCAGGGGAATGGGACCGCGGTCATACGCGCGCATGATGCTCCGTATGCCGCGGAAGTACTCGTGGTTGCCGATGGACGCATACGTGCCGTAGCGACTGGGAATCTCGCCCGCGAGACGCAGTGCATCGAGGTAGGTCGGCGCATCGTCGGAGAAATCCCCCGTGATGAGCACAAGGTCGGGACGCTGCGCGCCGGCGAGCGCGACCATGCGCTCGAGATCGTCGAAACCGATGAAAAAGCCCACATGCACATCGGAGATATGCAGGAT
>JAVVFP010000204.1:0-6013 GCA_032250495.1 Bacteroidota bacterium
CCGATTTGGCAGTGCGCCACTTGACGCTGTCCCAGTCCGTCTGATTCGTCCCTTCGCGGAATGCCATGCTGTAGCTGACATCCATGAGAAAGAAAAAATTGATCTTCTGTGCGTTCTTCAGATCCCCGCAGGCGACTTCGATCGGAAGCATGCGCACGCCGTTCTCCCATAACTGCAGGTCCTGTGCGGTGAGGGAGTCCACGGTCGCGGAATTGTCCTGGATTTCGAACGGGATGGCGATTTGCGGGTAATCCGTGAAATCGGGCTGACCGATCAGAAGCCGAAACTGGGCCGGGAGCAACGGCGACTGAACGGCGAGCAGAACGAAGAGCAGAACCGTACGCGACCGGGTCCACATATTGGCGCTTCGGGGTCGAGCAGACACGGAAGATGTTCCTTTCAATCTGATACGGTAATCATGCAGCCAGAATGTAGACAATCGACGGGGTGTTTCGTTACACGAAAACGTCACACATTTACGAAAAGCTGTCAGAACCGCCCGGTCACTTTCAGAACCGCCCGGTCACTTTCAGAACCGCCCGGTCAGCTTCAGAACCGCCCGGTCACCTTCAAAACCGCCCGGTCAGTATCATCAGGGTTGTTCGCTCGCGGAGACGCGCAGTTCCACGCGCCGGTTCATCGAGTGCGCCTCGAGCGTGGTTTTATCGGTAATGAGACGTTTTTCCCCGTACGCATTGATGCGTATCGCTTCGAGGGGAACACCGAGATCGCGAAGCACGCGGCTGACCGCGGCGCCGCGGCGGCGGGACAGGTTGTAATTGTAGTCCTCCGTCCCGCGGTCGTCCGTGTGGGCGTCGAGGATGACATTGTACATGATGCCGGCATCCTGCATCGGCTTGAGTTCGCTTTCGTAGAGATCTTTCAATTCCCGGCGGAACTCATCGAGCACCACTGACCTGTCGAATTCGAAGTACGTCACGTTGCGTTCTGTGAGCGTATCCGCTATCGGCGTCGATCCATCCTCCGGTGTTGTTTCCCGCGGGGCACGGTCGGAAGCGAGTCCGATACTCTTTCGGTATTCGTTGTAGTAGAGGAATTCCGGCACGGTGAGTCGCACGCTCTCTTCCTGATACCCTTCGGCGGACGCGGTCATGCGGTAGCTGCGTTTGAGTTCGGTACGGAACTCGTAGCGGCCGTTGCGGTTGGCGGTAATGGTCATCGGGGCACCGTTATCCGGCTCCACGCGCAGGCGTGCGCCGGATATCCCCATTTCCGTGAGCGTATCGAAGACGACGCCGCGCACGTAATAGATATAGCGAGTGCTGTCCTTGTAGGGATTCGGCCAGACGGCATAGAGATCGAGCTCGCCGCGTCCACCCGCCCGCGAGGAAGCGACGAACACTGTGTCCTCGCGTGGCGTCAGGCGGAAGAACATGTCGTTACTCGAAGAATTGAACGGTTTGCCGATGTTCTCCGGCAGCATCCAGGAGCTGCGCTTGACATTGCGCGTACGGAACAGGTCATAGCCGCCGAGTCCGGGATGTCCGTCACTGGTGAAAAAGAGGTCCTCTCCATTCGGTGCCATGGTGGGAGCCTTCTCGTCGCCGCCGCTGTTCACTTCTGGCCCCAGGTTCTGTGGCGTACCCCAGCGTCCGCTGCGCATGCGCTTGCTGCGCCAGATGTCGCAGCCGCCCTCCCCGCCCGGACGGTCGGATGAGAAATACAGGTATTCACCGTCCGGCGAGAGGTAGGGATGACTGTCCCAGTACTTGGAATTCACCTTGTCGCCGAGATTGCGTATTTCCTGCCATTTGCCGTTGAAATCCATGCGCGCGGCATAGATGTCACAGTCGCCCAGTCCGTCCTCTGTACCGCACATGACGAAATAGATCCACTCCCCGTCTCCGGTGATGAACGGGGACCCCTCGTCGCGCTGCGTATTCACTTTTCCGCCGTAGTTGAGCGAGCGGCTCCAGGTGCTACCGTCCCTGTCCGTGAACCAGAAATCGTCGCCCTGTATATACCCTTCCGCTGTCGGTCGGTCGGAGGTGTAATACAGGCGATTGTTGTAGAGAAACATCGCGTAATCATCGGTGGAGGAGTTCACCTCTTCGCCGAGATTCTCGGCAACGACGCCGTCATGATCGATCAGTTCGCCGGGCGGTATGCCGCCGCACGCGGACAGCAGTGTCCCGGTGACGAAGATGAGGGCGAGGCGTGCAAGCTTGTATGTGTATTTGCTGTTCATGCGTAATCAGAGCTCGAATTTAAGAATGCCGATGAGATGGAAGGCCTGCGCCGACCAGTTGTCGTCGTCGGAAATCGTGGTGATCGGGTAGCCGAAGGAGGCCTCGGGCGCGAACAGTATCGAGCGGCTCAGCCGCAGGTTCGCGCCGATACCGATGCGCAGGTCCGCACGCAGCGATTCCGCGCGCGGGAGCTCCCCGGTGTCCCTCGACACGATGCGCGTGTCCCCATCTCCGAGTTCGAAGGCGAAGCGCTCGTCGGTGACGACTTTCGTGTATTCCTGCGTCGCGGTCGTCTTGACGCCGACGGCGGGACCGGCGAACAGGTACAACCAGTTCACGGGATGCAGCTGCAGAACGGGATGCAGCATGAAATAGCCGAGAATGACGGTGTTCCGCCGCTCGAAGAGGACATCCTCGACCAGTCCCTCGTCGATCACCTCGGCATCCTCGAGGATCTGGTAGGAGTAGTCCGCCCGCAGATCGCTGTACACCGCTTTCAATGCGACGGCGAAGGTGCTGGAAAGATAATGCCCGACCTCGAGACCGACGGACAGTCCCGCGCCGGAGCCGTCCTCGAAGTCGCAGTCACAGAAGTCCGTCGTGAAATCACCGCTGTGCGTGTTCAGGTTCGCTCCGGCCATGGGACCGATCCACCAGTTGCTGGGGGCAGGATGAAGGACGCTCGGCGGGGGTGCGGAGTGCATGGCGCTGCGGAACTGTGCGCCGGCAGGCGTCGCGGCAGCATGCAGGAGGAGCAGCAACGCTGCGGAAAAGAAAAACCGCGGGAGTTTCATGTATACCCTTGGAATTGATGAGACGTCGTCGATACGGGTGATAGTACAGTATCGATGATTTCAGGCTCAAAATCAATGACAAACACCGCCCCGTTTGAGAAGGGACGGTGTTTGTTCTCGAAAGGATTTTCTAGATGTACTTCATTTCCTTCGCGTAGCTGCGCAGCTCGTCGCGGAATTTGGGATGCGCGATGTGTATCAGTTCGTTGACACGCTGGCGCACGGTCTTCCCGAACAGCGACGCCACACCGTATTCGGTCACCACGTAATGCACATCGGCCCGGTTCGTGGTCACGCCGGCTCCGGGAATGAGGTGCGGTACGATACGCGAGATCTCCCCGCCCCGCGCCGTCGCGGGCAGCGCGATAATGGGCTTGCCTCCTTCGCTGTGCGAGGCGCCGCGAATAAAGTCCACCTGTCCACCGAAACCGCTGTAGAGGCGGGGACCGATGGAATCCGCGCAGACCTGTCCGGTGACATCGACCTGCAGGGCCGAATTAATGGCCACCATCTTCTTGTTCTGCGCCACGATGAAGGGATCGTTGACATAGTGGCTCGGATGAAACTCCACGATGGGATTGTTGTCGATGAAATCGAAAATGGTCTTGGTGCCGAGCACGAAGCTCGCGACCATTTTTCCCTTGTGCAGAGTTTTCTTCTCGTTGTTGATGACGCCCATTTCCACCAGTTTGATCACACCGTCGGAGAACATCTCGGTATGCACACCGAGGTCGCGCTTGTTCTCGAGGTAGTTGAGCACGGCGTCCGGAATGGCGCCGATGCCCATCTGCATGGTGGATTCGTCCTCTATCAGTTCGGCGATATGACCGCCTATCCTGTCGTACACTTCCTGCTCGCGTGGATCGCTGATTTCACCGACCTGCGGCATCTCGCGGATGGGTTCGTCGACTTCCACGATCACGTCGATTTTGTTGACATGCAGAAAACAGTCCCCCAGCACGCGGGGCATGTTGGGATTGACCTGCGCCACGATGGTTTTGGCCATTTCGCAGGCGGGTTTTGTCATTTCCACGCCCACGCCGAAGCTGCAGAAACCGTGCTCGTCCGGGGGCGAGACATGAATCAGCGCGACGTCCACGGGAATGATTTTCTCGTAAAACAGCTTGGCCACTTCGTGGAGGTAGATGTGCGTGGCATCGGCGAGACCGGCGCCCACCGCACTGCGGACATTCCCGCCGATAAACAGCGCATTGTGGCGGAAATGGCCCTGCATTTCTTCTGATACGTACCCTGCCTCCCCGATCGTGAGGATGTGATCGACCTTCACGTCGGTCAGATCCTCGCCGCGGGCCACCATGGCCCGAATCAGGGTTTCGGGTACCGCGCAGCCTGGGTGCACGTAGACATGGTCACCCGATTTGATCACCTGGACCGCATCTGCGGCGGTCATCAGCTTGCTGCGATAACTGGTCATCCAATCCATAAAATTTCCTCGTCACTTCGCTTGTATGTTCGGTTTACTGGCAGCAGTCATACGCGTCGACATCCATGCCATAGATGTCGCGGAGAATCGAATGCGTCGGTTTTCCGTCGTGCATGGTAACGCCGCAGCGCACGCACGGATCGGTCGAGAGGTCCGGGTCGAAGCCCGAAAGCACCACCTTGAGGTACGGCAGCAGCACGTTGGTCAGCGCGTAGGTGGATGTGCGCGCGACGACGGACGGCATGTTGGGGACGCAGTAGTGGATCACGCCGTGCTTCTCGAACACGGGATCCTTGATGGTCGTCGGACGGCTCGTTTCCACGCAGCCTCCCTGGTTGATCGAGATATCCACCACGACTGCGCCAGGTTTCATGGTCTTGACCATCTCCTCGGTGATGATGTGATGGCTTTCGGGCTCGTTGATGGAAATCGAGGTGATCAGCACGTCCGCGATACGACAGCCGCGCCGGAGATTTTCCGGCGTTGACATGACCGTGGTCACGCGCTTGTTGAAGAACTGGTCGGCGATACGCAGGCGGTCGAGATCGGAATCGAGCAGGATGACCTGGCCACCGAGGCCGAGAATCGATTGCGCGGCCGCCATGCCCGAAGCGCCCGCCCCGATGATGACGGTCGCCGCGGGCGCGATGCCGCCGAGTCCGCCGAGAAGGACGCCGCGGCCGCCATGGTCGCTGCGCAGGTAGCGACCGGCGATCTGCGCGGCCACCTGGCCTGATATCTCGCTCATGAGGCGAAGGACCGGGTAGTTGCCGTCCCGTGCGCGCATGTGTTCGAAGGCGACGCCGGTGACCTTGTTCGCGAGCATGTACTCGACGAAGTTCTTGCGCCCCATGCCGAGCAGCTGGAAGGACATCAGTATCTGGCCCTCACTGAGCAGCTCCCATTCCTTCTGTTCGGGGGGCATGACCTTGAGCACCACGCCGGCGCGTCCCGCGGTCTCCTCGGGCGAATACGTGATCGTGGCGCCGGCTATCTGGTACTGCTCGTCGCTGAAGCGCGCATGATCCCCCGCCCCGGTCTCCATCACGACCTGGGCCCCGGAACGGATGATCGTCTCGACGCCGAAAGGCGAGAGGGCGACACGCTGTTCATCTTCAAAACGTTCTTTGAGTATTCCGATTACCATAAGGCACCTCTATCGACAATGACGTAACTGGTTCCGGTTGTCAGCGGCCGGTGGCGGTGCGCAGGGCCGCGCGGCAGGTATTCTGCATCAGCATGGCGATGGTCATCGGACCGACGCCCCCGGGCACGGGAGTGATCGCGGCGGCTTTTCCCTTCACGCCCTCGAAATCGACGTCGCCGACAATGCGATACCCTTTCTCGGTGGACGCGTCCTCCACCCTGTTGATGCCCACATCGATGACCACGACACCGTCCCGCACCATGTCCGCGGTGATGGTATTGACGCGGCCCGTCGCCACGATCAGGATGTCCGCCTGCCGCGTAAACGCGGCGAGATCAGCCGCAGCGGAATGCGCCACGGTGACGACGGCGTTGGCGCCCGCCGCCTTCTGCAGCAGAATGTTCGCGATGGGCTTGCC
>JAVVFP010000205.1:0-5962 GCA_032250495.1 Bacteroidota bacterium
GCTCGCCGGAACCCTGGAGAAAATTCGTGGGAACGGAAGAATGATCCTCGCGAAAACTGCCGCCGGAAACAGAGGCCTGCGTGAAGTCCGACGGTGATACCGTCAGCGTCGCCTGCGTGACGCGCTCGTCGGTGGCGTTGCGCACGTACTCGAAGCTGATTTCCACACGGCTGTCGTCGAGTACGGCGCCGTCGCGCGTGAACACGAGAATGCCGGAGGTGTAGTCGAGAATGTAATCCTCCCCGGCGCTGACCGGGAGTCCGTCGACGAGAATGCGCTCGGAGCCGCGGATGATGCGGCGCTTCGCCAGCCAGTAGCTGGCCGAGATGGACTCGTACGCCACATGCATGGTGAAGGTCACCTGGGCGGGATCCTGGTAGGCGGCGGACGGAAAGGGTTCGGGAGCGGGGAAGCGCAGCGTGCCGTTGGCATAGTCGATGAGGCCGGGATCCACGCGTCCGTCACCGTCGGCGTCGAGGCCGAACTGCGCGAGCGGCACCGCGCTGCCGGCCTGGTCCGTAATGTGAAGAGTAAACGACGACGGGAGTATGGAATACCCCACGCTGTAGCGGTTGCGCACTTCGAGAAAATGCCTGCTTGCGCCGTCGCTGAGCAGCAGTTCGGTCACCTGTCCGCCGCTGTAAATCCGTACGGCCAGCGCGACGGGCATGATTTCGCCGTGCAGCTCTAGCAGGCTGCGCTGCCGGTCGACGCCGTAGTCCATGCCTTCCTCGAGGGGACGCCAGTCCGTGGTCATTCCCGCGATGGCGGTCTGCGGAAGATCATCCGGATATGCATCCGCCCCCGGCCACAGTGCGCGGTACAGCTGCACGCGGTCGGCCGCGAGCGGCTGTTCGCTTCTGTCCGCGCGCAGGTAGAACCATGTCTGCGGCGTCCACTCCGCGTCGGCGATGCTGTAGGATTTTTTCTCCAGGCGACCATGGAATACCTCGGTGTGCCGCGCGGTGGTTTTGTGTCCCGTGACGGCGGATATCTCCAAAGGACTGCGGCCATAGCGTTCGCTGCGCGTGCCGTATACCGCGCGTCCGCCGACGCCGAATATTCCCATGGACTGACCGAGCAGGCTCTGTCCCTGTTCGCGGCGGATGTCGCCCCACTGCAGGGACTGCAGCACGTCATCGCGCGCGCCGCGGTACTCTGCGCCGTAAGTGACGTCCTCGAAATCGGCGTCATTATACAGCGCGCTGATGCGCCGGCCTCCGCCCAGGTCCAGCCGCGCCTTGAGGTCGTTGCGGCTGACCGGGTCTTCGCGACCGAAGACGAGTTCGCCGGTGCCGAACGGGTCTTCGAACAGCCAGGCCGAGCGGCTGCCGCTCAGGTCGAGCCGCCAGTCCTCGCCGAAATCCACGTAACTGCCTTCCGCGGGATCGAGCGAGATCTGCGGACCGCCACCCACGTCGCCTTTCAACAGGGGAACGGTGTACCAGCGGTTTTCATCGGCGCGGAGATAGGCGATGCTTTCATCGGCGAACGCCGCGACGCCGTTTCCCAGCAGGAACATCGCGTCGTAGTCCAGCGCCGGCATGCCGCCGGCCGAGGTGTAATAGTTCGTGTAGCCGTCCGCGGGACGATAGGCGGTCACGCCGGAGGCGGTGCGGAACCACAGCGTATTCCCCGACGCGGAGACGGCCACGTCGCGCAGGTCGCGGTCGGGCAGGCGTTCCCATTCGAGGAAGGGACGCAGGGCGTCGGTTGTCGCGTCGTAGCGCCAGAGGTCATTCGGCGTGCGCAGCCAGAAATTGTCGCCATCGATGAGGACGACGCCGATGTCGCTGCCGGTGAAATCCGTGAAGGCGAGCGGCGCGAAGTTGCGGGCGGAAAGATCGAAGCGCTGCAGTCCCCCGTCATGCAGCAGCCACAGCCAGCGGTCGGTCGCGAAGGCGTCGATCACGCGCAGCTCCGGCGGCAGCGGGTAATGCCGCCAGCGCTCATAGCGCGGATCGTATTCTTCCACCCCCGCGTCGGTGGCGAAAAACATGCGTCCCTCGCCCTGCAGCATGGCGTGCACCACCGTACCGCGCAGTCCCTGTTCCGCGCCGATGGACTGCCACTCCTCGATGAGTTCGTCGTAGCGCGCCGCGCCTCCGCGTCCCCCCGCCCAGGTGTATTCCCCCTCAAAAGCGATGCTGCGGATGTCGCGCAGCGGCAGGCCATTGCTGCTGTCGAAATGCAGCATGGTATTCGAGCGCAGGTCGAAGCTGGAAACAGCGCCCTGCTGCCCGATCCACAGCACGTCGTTGCGCCGCTCCAGCGCGGTGATGCGCGCGGAACGCAGGCCGTTCTGCGGACCGTAGGCGGCCCACACGTTGTCGTCGAAACGGTAGCGGTACAGTCCCCGCGGCGAACCGATCCACTGCGCGCTGCCGGCGCTGATACTGCTGTAAGAGCGATCCGGGTAATGCACGCGCACCTGCGCGTACATTGGTGAGTGCAGGCACAGCGCAGCGCCGCCCAGGAAAAGGAGGAGGAAGAGGACGGTCCGCGCGGCGCGATCTGTCATGAAGACGCTTACCCCAGGTTGCTGCGGTAGATCTGTTCTTCGGGTGTGGTCAGGCTGCCGACGCCACGTTCGGCCGCGAGGGCGAGATGCCGGATGTCCGCGGGATCGCTCATGCGGTTGTTCCACTCCGCGATGCGCACGCCCGCGGCGTCCACGGCCAGCGGGTCTGTTCCGGCGATGAGTGCGCCCGGCCGGCCGACGTTGCCCGGTCCGCCCGGACCGTTGGTCAGCAGGGCGTAATGCGCGCCGAGCAATGTAAGCTGCGGCCGGAGCAGCGCGCCGAGATCGGCCACGGCCTCCTGCAGGTCGTAGTCCCCGTGAAAGGCGCGGCGGTCCTCGATCAGGCCCATCAGGTTTTTGAGTCCCATGCTCACCGAGGTGCCCGAATGCGCTTTCGCGGTCGGGAGGTTGATGAAGACATCGGCTTTCTGCAGCAGCTTGGCCACGGCGATCTCACGGAACTGCGTCGCGTCGGGTGCGGGAATGGTGACGAAGTCCTTTTCCTCGCCCAGCTGCACGAAGGTCAGCTGCGGGAGTTCGGCCGCGAGCGCGGTCATGCCGCTTTTCTCGAGGCAGCGTTCGGCGCGGCGCATGGGATAGTCCGCCGCGATGATGCGACGCGCCCCGGCTTCCTCGCAGAGACGGACCACGGTACGGATGACTTCGGGATGCGTGGTGCTGCCCCATTCCGGGGGATTGGGGAAGGACATGTTCGGCTTGAGAAAAACAACGTCCCCGGGTTTGACGAAAGCGCCGATGCCGCCCAGGGCGTCGACGGCAGCGCGCACGGTGGCGGCGATGTTCTGCCCCTTCACGATGGCCAGCGTGGGATCGACGACGGGAGGGGGAGTCGCGGCGTGCAGGGATTCTGTCCAGGGTGCGAGGCGCGCGGCCTGGAAGGCGGCGGCGCCCAGGAGCGTACTGCGGAAGAAGTCTCGGCGTTTCATGGCATTTTCCCCGCGACGTTGGTGGCGAACACTTCGATGACTTCCTGTCCCTTGTCCTCGGACGTCAGTATGGAAAGCAGCACATAGTACTGTCCCTTGACGAATTTCATGCGGTAGGAAAACAGTTCCCTGCTGATCTGCGCCTTCTCGGCCGGGGGATTCGACGGAGTGATGGGATTGGTGAACACGTTGTTCGGGTCGTCATACACGGCGATGGCGTCCACGGCGGAACCCTGGTCGTAGACCTGGATTTCACAGGCGACGCCGGACTGCGCGTTGACCGTGCCGGTGTAGCTCTGCATGGCCGCTTCCACGAAGCCGTGATTGGTGAACAGCTCGGAGCCGCCGTTGATCTGCGTCTGCAGTTCCGACGCGTTGGTGGCCAGCCAGCTGCCGTCGCCGCCGGCCGCGCGGTTCCAGCCGCTGATCTCATTCTGCTGCGGCATGAAATCCACGATGGAAACGATATCAGGGTTCGACCCCGAGTCCGTCTTGTCACAGGCCGGAAGCGCGCACAGCAGCGCGGCGAGAACGAGGAGAAAGAAGTGTCGAGTGTACATGCATGTATCCTTCTGTGTACGGTTCGTTGCGTGGTCAGTGCAGGCGGAGCAGGCGGATTTCCTGCGTCCCGCCCTCGGCGACGGCGCGGGCGACATAGCTTCCCGCGGGCAGCGCGCTTCCATCGATGGTGAAATAGTGCGTTCCGGCCGTGAGCGCCCCGTCCCAGAGCTGCGCCACGCGGGCGCCGGACAGGTCGTAGACGTCCAGGCGGAGCACGGCGTCGCGGGGGAGAAACACGGGGAGATCGGTGGACGCAGCGAAGGGATTCGGGTAATTCTGTTCCAGCGTCCAGTCGGACGGGTGAGACAATAACGGCACCTCCACGGACGCGCTGTATTCCTGCGTTCCGTCGTTGTCCACCTGACGCAGGCGGTAGTACAGGGAGCCGCCGCCGTGCAGCGCATCCCGGTCGTCGTCGATGAAGGCGTACTCCTGCGCCGCCGTGCTGCTGCCGGCCCCGTCGACGAAACCGATTTCCCGCCAGTCGTGCTGACCGTCCGTGCTGCGCTCGACGCCGAAACCGCGGTTGTTGACTTCGCCCTCGGTGCGCCAGCGCAGCTGCACCGCGCCGCGCTCGAGCGCGGCGGTGAACAGCGCCAGCGTCACGGGGAGGGAAATGTTGAGAATCTGCATTTTCAGCGGATCGGCGATGCCGAGACTGTAGGGCGGCGCGGCGGCCTGGTCGATGTACGTCGCGTTCTTGGGCGACAGGCTGTTGGCCGTGCGCAAACTGTTGATCAGGATGCGTCCCTGCGCGTCGATGGCCACGGGATCCTGCGAGAGCAGGATTTTCTGCGGCGTCGCCTGCGGGTTGCCGCCCGGTCCCCCGTTGTACACCGCGTAGAGCGCGTCGAGAATGACCAGGCGCTGCTTGGTGGTCATCACGCTGCTGGCCATGATGTCCAGTACCGCGTCCTTGTTGCAGTGTATGCCCAGCGAGCCGCCGGGATTGACCGTGCCCATGTGGTTTTTGAAGGCGAGCGTCAGGTTCAGCGCGCTCGAGCAGCTGTGATCCTTGAGCACCGGCATGTTGATCAGGTAGTCCGCGTCGTGAAGACTCTTGCTGTACGGGCGGTCCTTGCCGTCGCAGTGTATGGTGTAGCCCAGGTTCGGGAAGGAGGAATCGCGCACGAGGTTGACGTTGTGACCGAAATACGAAGTGCTGTAGCCGACGCCGGAAAAACTGTGACGCTCGAATATCGTGATGTTGGAGGCGGGGAAGCCGCCGAGCATTTCCACCAGGCGGTTGAGCACCGCCTTCATCAGTTCCTTGCGCGTCGGCACGGTGCTGTTGAGGAAATTCGGCTTGATGGCGATTTTTTTCTGCTTCGTCAGTCCCGGGAAAAACGAGGCGAGCGCTGCGGCGGGAGAGGACGTGATGCCCGCCAGCTGCATGATGCCCTGGTCGAACATGTACTGCGCCGCGTTCTCGTCGACGTTGTTGAAGCCCAGAACGGCCTTGGGGTGTTCGACGATGACGATGCGTCCGGGATTGGGATAGGCGAGGGCTTTTTCCTCGGCCGGCTGCGCCGCGTCGGCGACGCGCTGCAGGGGCGCGGGAAGAAAGGACAGTCCTGCGAGGGCTGATCCTGCCTTGAGGAAAAAACGACGGGAGTGGTTCCGCTCTGCCATGGCAGTTCCTCTTGCTCTTCGTTGCTCTCTGTGCTGCGTTCCCGGGACGGGAAAGGTATGCAGGCATTATTGCCCGAAAGGTAGACAACAGGATCGGAATATTCAATATGCGAAACAACGTAGGCCCGCAGATTTGCGGGCCTACGTTGTTTCACGCTGTTGGGCGCTTACGCGCCGTTTGGCGCTAAAGCGCCCGCTGGGATGGCCGCCGTTGGCGGCCATGCGTGAGCGCTGCTTCGCAGCGCGCTAGTGTTCTGCCACATAAATAGCTTTACATAAGCAATTATATTTCGTATATTGC
>JAVVFP010000206.1:0-5950 GCA_032250495.1 Bacteroidota bacterium
GGACGAGCAGGGGTTTGCTCAGGTTCTCGGCATGCGAATAGGTGACGCGCAGCTGCGTACCCTTCCACTCCTCCGGGAAGGCCTTGTCGATGTTGAGTGTGGTGGTCAGGTTCCAGTTCGTCGTCCACGCACGCGAGGTGCTGAAACGTTCGGATATGCCGTGGAAGTAGGGATCCGAGTGATTGACATTCGCGCTGATGTCGGCGATGTCGGCCAGACGCAGGTTCATCGATGCATTGTAGGCGTAGCCGTTCTTCGTGTTGGGCTGTATCACGCGCAGTTCGTTCACCCAGACACTGCCGGTGATGGGTTCGCTGCCGACGTTGCGCACGCCGACGCTGATGAACTCCACGCCCACGAGATCGGGTGCGGCGTTGCCCGTACGCTTGATGCGGAAGTAGGCGTTGTTCTTGCCTTGCACGGGGATTTCCAGGTCCGTGCTCGCCGTATCGAGCAGGCTCTTGATGGCCGTCAGATCGGCGAAGTTGATGGCCACCTCGTTGTTGGAGGTCCACCCCGGCTCGAGCAGCGTGCGGTACTCGTAGTAGTTGCTCGTGTCGATGCCGAAGCGCATGACGAGTTCGTAATCCTTTCCGCGCATGGCGTCGGACTCGTCGCCGTGCACGTACATCTTCATCTGGCGGTAGTTGAACAGGTCGATGCCGTTGCCCGGGAAAAGGCGGTAGGCTTCGCGCAGCGTGTCGGGCTCGAGATTGGTGAAGTTCAGGGCGAGGGATTGCTCGTTGCCGAAAATCTCCTGGTCGGGACGCGTGCGGTCGCGGGGACGAATGACGCCCTCGGGCACGGTGTACTCGTTGGGATTGTCTTCGACGTTCACGACGGAGACGGCGAACTTGGGATCGTTGCGCAGGCGCTCGTACCACTGGTTGCCGACGAAGTTGAACTCGGCGATGCGCACGTTGACCGGGGTGTCGGGTCCGGGAGTGCCCGGGACGTCGGTGATCATCACGCGCATGTACTCGACGTTGTCCAGCGCCGGGGCGCCTTCCTCGAGGCTGGGATTGGCGAGCGGGATGCGGAACTGGTACCAGCCGTCATTGCCGCCGCCGACCACGTAGGGATGCGTGCCGCTGCCGAAGGACGTCGGGTCGATGTCGATCTCGTAGCGGAAGTAGTCGTTGGCCAGATCGAGAATGCTGTTGTTGTTCAAGTCCTCGGTGTCAGGGAACTGTCCGGCCGGATCGTCGATGTTGCCCTGCGTACCGTTGAACTGCCGCCAGTTGTTCGGATCATAGGCGAAGTTGTCGCCGCTCTCCGCGCCGTAGAGCGCGATCTCCTCCGCGTCGGTCAGCATGTCGAGGCCGACGTCCTCCGCCGGATCAAGAATGCCATTACGGATGGAGTTGGCCAGCACGTCGTCCTCGCTGTTGAGTTCGCCGTTGGGAATCACGTCCTCTGAAATCTTGCCCAGGTCGATGACGAGCGTTCCGCCCGTGGTGTTTTCCACCTTCATCCACATTTCGATGTAGTTGAAGTTGCCGTCCACCAGGTTTGTGGCGTTGACCGGCAGCAGGCGCATGATGCCCGCCCAGTTGCGCTGCGGCAGCGCGAGATCGGGCGTATAGTTGTACATGCCCGGACTCTGCGGGTAGTAGTCGAGATCCAGCACGGTGACGCGCTGATCCTCGCGGGCCACGCTTTTCTCCGGCCAGATGTCGTTGACGCGCACGGTGCGGTCGGAGAGCGATGTGATGGGAAGATTGTACCAGTTCAATTCTGCGCGGCGGGTCTGCAGCACGGTGTCGCCCGGGGCGCTGCCATCGGTCAGCCGCACGGGTACCGAGCTCTGCCGCCAGACCGAATACGCCGTCTGCAGGGGAATGAAGATGCGCGAGCCCTCGAAGTCGTCGAGGTAGGCGATGCCTTCGCCGCCGTCGGAAGGAATGGTGCTGGTCTTGTTGCTGCCCTGCGGCATCACCACGGCCGCTTCACCCTGCAGGGTGAGGGAGGATTTCTCCTTGGTGGTGATGAAGGGCAGGGTATTCAGTGCCTCGGTGACGACGGGCAGGTCCATCTGCGTCTTTGCGTCGATGCCGAACATGTCGTTGCTGATCGGTTCCTCACCGATGCGCACCTTGTCACTGAGTGTTTTCTGATTGAGGCTCATGTAGGTGAAACCGGCGTAGGAGTCCTTGCCGAGATCCAGTTCGCCGCGCGCGCCCACGAGCGTCTTCGAGGCGAAAGTGAACAGGTCCTGCTTTTCGTACTCGATGTCCACCTTGGCTTCCGGGACGAGCGCCTCTTCCTTGGTGATGCGCACGGTGCCGACCTGCTCGTCCACGGTGTAATCCACGCCCGGCGTCAGCGGCGAGCCGTTGAGCAGCACGCGCACCGAGCCCGGCACCACGTTGAAACCGAGATTGTACACGGCGGTGGAGGAGCCGCGGGTCTTGCCCGTAATGATGATTTTGTCCTGCGAACTCTGCCGCGCCTGTGTCTTCGTCTTGTCGTATACCTCGTCATACAGGTACTGCTCAATGACGGTGGGATCCTCGCCCGGGAAAATGGTGCGGAAGTTCTCGCGCATGCCGTCGCCCCAGGGTTCCAGCGTGGGGAAGATGATTTCGCCGCGCACCGGATCGACGGTGATACCCGGACTGAAATCGATTTTTCCGTCGGGCGTGGGCGAACCGGATTCGTCGGTCCAGTCGAGACCGAAGAGGCGCAGCAGCTGCGCGTTGGTGTTCGGGAGGATTTCCTCGTCCGGCTGACCGCCGCTGCGGTAGACGATTTTGAAGCCCGCGATGTCCTCCGGCGTGAGATTGCGCGTGTTGAGCGAGTAGATGCTGCGCACCTTGTGCTTCCACGCCTTCTCGAAGGAGGGACCCAGGTTTTTCGGCTTCACCAGCTTGAGCACCATGCGGGAGTAAACCGTCTCGCCCTTGTCGTTGGTGTAGGTCTGCAGCCGGCGGTCGCCGGCGAAGGTGCCGTAGATGTCGTCGTCGTCGCTGCGCGTGTCGTCGGCGCCCTCGACGCGGAAGGCCACGGCCACCACCTGATCGTCCTGCAGGCTCTGCGTGAGCGTGAGTACACCGGTCGTGGGATTGTACTTGTAGTCGGTGTCCTTGCGCAGGCGCTTGAACAGTCCCGCTTCTATTTTTCCGGACTCCGGTGTGACGCGGTTGTTGGGATCGAGCAGGTCGCGCCACGAGGCGGGGAAGTCCGCGTCCCCGGGCTTGTAGGGATCGAGCTGCTGCGGGTCGATGAAGGCCACGGCCTCGCGCTCCTCGGGATCGGTGATCACGCCGCTGGAGGCGGGACGCGACAGCCACACCTCGATGTCCTTGATATACATCTCCGGGTACACGACCACGGGGGAAGTGGCGTCGGGGAAGAGGGCGCGGTAGTTGTAGTAGGCCTCGTAGGGCGAAAAGCCGCCGGACTCCTGCGTGGCCTCGCGGTAGCGGAGGTCGATGAAGTAGTGGTTGTCGGAATACTCGTAGGCGTGGCGCTCGAACTCCTGCTCCTGTGAGCCGCCGTTGAGCGACAGGCGGGAGGACTCGCCCTTTTTCTGCGAGGCGATGGCCGCGAGGCGGAAGGGTCCTGCCTGGAACTCGGCCTTGATGCCGAAAAGCGCGCCGCTGCCCTGTACCAGCGTGGAGGGTGACTGCAGGGAGACATTTCCTGCTTCGACGGACTGCACGATCTCGTCCTCGTAACCCGTGTACTTGATTTTCAGCTGGTTCTCGTAATCGAAGGTGCGCTCGGTACTCCAGTCCGCCTGTATGCTCAGCTTGTCGCCGACGAGTCCGTTGACGTTGATCTGCACGCGCTGCTTGAAGTTGGGGGAGAACTGCGTGGGCTGGAGGAAGACCGACTGCTGGTCGCTGTTCTCTATCTTGAAGCCCGCGTTGATGTCGATGGTCCCGTTGATGCGCACGCTGATGCGGCTGCGGTCGCCGAAAATGCTCATCAGGGGATTCGGTGCGATGGGGATGTCGATTTCGGTGATGTTCCTGAGCAGGTTCTGCAGCTTGTCCCCTCCCTCGATACTGTATTCCGAGGCCTTGGCCGCGGTGCGCCGCTGCTGCTCGTAGTTGTAGCGGCGCTGAATATACTCCTCGAGCGACATGCGAACGGGCACGCGCACGTCGTTGCCGTTGACCACCTCGCGTATCAGCACCTCGTTCTTCGTGGAATCCACGGTGATGATGCGCTGTATGCCGCGTGTGGGCGTCAGGTACAGCGGCGAAGTGCGCGGGGGAAAGGCGTTGGCCGTGGGGGAGGGACGCGGCCGCTGCGGAAGGAATTTCGCGCGCGTCGTACTGTCCATCGGGGGAATGTCGAGACTGTCCATCTGCGCCGCGAGTTCGGCGGCGAAGCTGCGCAGGCGCAGCTCGGTCATGAAGGAGGAGATGTCCGTTTCCGTCGGCGTGTCCTGGGCTGCGGCGTCCTGGGCTGCGGCGTCCGGGGCTGCGCGAGGCGCGGCTGCCTGCTCCGCTGCACGTGCCATGGTAGCGCCGGTGTACTGATCACGTACCGCGTCGGGCATGGCGGAGGGACGTCCCGGGAGGTTCATGGCGCTGCCGAGGCCCGCCTGCACCCAGGCGTTCCATTCCATCGCGGCCTCGATGGTGATGATGTCGACCGGGAACACCGGTCCGGCGCTCGCCCCGAGAAAAACCAGGAGGGAAGTCGCGGATATGGCAAGGAGCCGGCCGACATGGCGCGCCTGCGAGAAAAAGGATCCCGCGGAAAGCGCGTCCCCTGCCGGGAGCATAACTTTCCTGCGCCCCGGCCGCGGGGTGATGGTACTCATACGTTTCGGGTGGAACTTCAAACGTCTGCCGCCGTGCGAGTTTCTGTAGTTGTCTTACGCGGTAGAGAATGGTTCGATAGGAAGCCCTGGCTTGTGAGACGTTTGTTAGGTGTGCGGGATGAGGATAGTCAGTGTAAGACCTTGCGAATCCGGACACTTATCCACGGTGAATACCAAAATTAGAAAGAGTTGCCGATCCGTGCAAGAAACGGATACGCAGAAATTCGGTATATTTTCCGTCACGTAAGGAACCTGCGTCTGTCCCTACCGGGTACAACAGGCCGCATGTTACCGTATCACAGGCACTCTTGCAATGGAAATTCACATGCGCTCAGGAAAGTGGTAGACGGACATGATTCTCTGGCGTTACATATTGCGTGCGCACGTGGGACCGTTCCTGTTCTCCAATGCGATTATCATCTTTCTCTTCCTCCTGCAGTTCCTCATGAAACGCGCGGGCGACCTGGTGGGAAAGGGACTGAGTGTCTGGGTGATACTCGAACTGATCTCCCTCAATCTCGCATGGATGCTGGTGCTCTCGGTCCCGATGTCCGTGCTCGTCGCCGCACTGATGGCCTTCGGCAAGCTCTCGGCGGATAATGAGGTCACCATCATGCGCGCGAGCGGCATGAGCCTCTACCGCATGGTGGCGCCCGTGGTGATGGCGACCATGGTTGTGACCGGTGCGCTGATCTGGTTCAACAATTCCGTGCTGCCCGACGCGAACGTCCGGCTGCAGACGCTGATGACAGACATCATCCGTATCAAACCTACCATGTCCCTGCAGTCCGGCGTCTTCACCTCCGAGCACGACCTGCCGAATTATCGCATTCTCGCGCGCAAGACCTTCGAGAAGAGCAACGATCTCGAGGGGGTGACGATTTACGATCTTTCCGACCCCGAGAACAGCATCGTCGTGACGGCGAAAACCGGCACCGTGAGCTTTTCTCCCGACTACGCGAGCGTGATCATGGACCTGCGCGACGGGGAAATTCATCAGCTCGACAACAAGACGCACAAGAAATACCGCAGGCTGCGCTTCCAACGCCACCGGGTGAACATGCCCGCGAGCGGCTTCGGCTTCCAACGCAGCGACGCCTCGCGTACGCGGCGCGACGACCGCACGATGAGCGCCGGTATGATGCAGGCCATCGTCGACTCGATCGACAC